>NZ_JBFAQJ010000019.1:0-119967 GCF_040677225.1 Saccharopolyspora sp. NPDC049357
ACGCTATTCCTATCTCGAAATTCGAGTGGGAACTTCGGGGGTCGAATTTCGCGCGAAATTCGAATCGGCCTAGCCCTGCAGGGTCTCCGAGGGCGTGCGGCCGTACTTGTCGCGGTAGGCGGCGGCGAAGCGGCCCGTGTTGGTGAAGTTCCAGCGGGCGGCGACCTCGGCGACCGTGGACGTCCTCGCCGCCAGCAGGTCCTCGTGCGCTCGGGCGAGCCGGATGTCGCGCAGGCACGCCGACGGTGTCGTGCCGACGTACTCCTGGAAGCCCTCCTGCAGGCGGCGGACGCTGACACCGGCGATCTCGGCCATCTCGGCGGCCGTCCACGCGTGGGCCGGGTCCGAGCGCAGCCGGTCCAGGACGCGGTTGACGATGCGCGGCCGGGCGGGTGCGGCGCTGCGCCGGTCGGGGTGCATGGCCAGGAGGAATCCCGTCATGATCGTGCTCGACAGCTGCCGCTTGAGGACGTCGTCGCACAGCATCGCGTTGGTCTCGCCCAGGTCCGCGGTGAGGTTGCGGACGAAGTGCAGCCAGCCCCGGGTGGCCGCGCTGCGCCGGTCGATCTGCGCGGGCAGGTCCAGTCCGCTGGGCAGAGGAGCGGCCAGCACCCGGTCGGCCTCGCGTTCCAGGCAGGCGCGGTCGAACTTCACGCCGACCACCGTGCACTCCGACGACCAGCGGGTGATCGGGGTGGTGCGGTTGGGCGGGAAGATCGTTCCGGTGCCCTCGCCGGAAACCACCTGGTCGCGGCCGTGCCGGGACTCCAGGCGGCCGGCCAGCGGCATGTTGACCTCGTAGGCGTCGGGATAGGCGCAGTCGATGGCCACGTCCACGCCCCAACCGATCCGGCCGACGGTCACCGGCCCCAGGTCCACGGTGTGCATCGACAGGTCGAGCCGGTCGGTGGGCGACAGCGGGCGCAGCTCGTGCGGGAAGTAGGCGCCGGTGACGGCGCGGATCGCCTCGCTCCAGTCGCGCGTCGCCGCCCGGCGGACCGCCTCCTGCGACGTTCCGGTCACCATCTCGCCTCCTCGTCCTTGAGCCGGCTTGCCAGGGATTAAACCGGCCGGGAACGCGATGGGTAAGCGCTGCCGCGGGTGAATCCCGATTTCGTCGCGCAATTCGTCCCGGCACCGCGCCCAGCGGCTCGACCGCGCCCGCCGGACCGTGGTGTTTTTCCTGCTGACACCGCCCGGACGGCGATCCCGGATCCGCTGCGGAAGGAACCGATCTCCCGAAATGCGAGTGCGCCGGAAGAGCGACGGAGGAATTGCGATGACGATGACCACGCCGAGCTGGATCGCGGACGTGACGATGGAGCAGCTGGAGCGCGACCCGTACCCGTTCTACGAGCGGCTTCGCGCCGAAGCCCCGCTGGCCTACGTCCCGGCGCTGGGCTGCTGGGTGGCCTCCACCAAGGAGATGTGCAAGCGGATCGCGGGCACGGATGACAGCGACTTCGAGGGCGTCATCGCCCCGGCCGGTCGCCGCACCTTCGGCGACCCGGCGGTGCTGGACGCCAACGGCGCCGAGCACGACGACCTGCGCGCCATGGTCGACCCGGGGCTGCAGCCCAGCGAGGTCGACCGGTACGTCGACGGCCTGGCCCGGCCGATCGCTCGTCGCTACCTGGAGGCGTTCGAGAACGACGGCAAGGCTGACCTGGTCTCGCAGTTCTGCGAGCCGGTCAGCGTGCGCAGCCTCGGCGACCTGATGGGCCTGCGGTCGGTGAGCTCGGACAAGCTGCGCGAGTGGTTCCGCAAGCTCAGCGTCTCGTTCACCAACGCCGGTGTCTCCGAGAACGGCGACTGGGCCAACCCGGACGGCTTCCTGCCCGGTGACGAGGCCAAGGCCGAGATCCGCGCGGTGGTGGACCCGCTGCTGGACGCCTGGACCGTCGAGCCCGACGACAGCGCGCTGTCGCACTGGCTGCACGACGGCATGCCACCCGGCCAGGTCCGCGACCGCGAGATCATCTACCCGAACATCTTCGTGTTCCTGCTCGGTGCGATGCAGGAACCGGGACACGCGATGGCCTCCACCATCGCCGGCCTGTTCACCCGCCCCGGCCAGCTGGAAAGGGTCATCGACGATCCGTCGCTGGTGCGCAGGGCGATCACCGAGGGCGTGCGCTGGACCTCGCCGATCTGGTCGGCGGTGGCGCGGCGCAACCACCAGGACATGACCATCGACGGCATCGAGCTGCCCGCCGGTTCGGTGGTGATGATGTCCTACGGGTCGGCCAACCACGACGAGAACGACTACAGCTCGCCCGCGGTGTTCGACCTCGATCGCACGCCGGTGCCGAACCTGGCCTTCGGCGCGGGCAAGCACGCCTGCGCGGGAACGTACTTCGCGACCGAGGTCGTGCGCATCGCGCTGGAGGAGCTGTTCGAGGCCATCCCGAACCTGGAGCCCGACACCGATCACGAGGTGGACTTCTGGGGATGGGGCTTCCGCGGCCCGGTCGAGCTGCACGCCGTGTGGGAGGTGTGATGGCCGCGCCCGAGATGACCCACGAGGTCCGCATCGATCCGCTGGACCGGTCGACGACATGCCCTGCGGGGCAGTCGATCCTGGAATCGTGCCTGCGCGACGACATCTGGCTGCCGCACTCCTGCACGCAGGGAACCTGCGGCAGCTGCAAGGTGAAGGTGCTCGCCGGCGAGGTCGACCACCGCGAATCATCGGAGTACACGCTCACCCCGGAGGAACGGGAGTCCGGGATCGCCCTGGGCTGCCAGGCCACGCCGATGTCCGGGCTGGTGCTCGAACCCGTCGAGCAGGTCGACCCCGACGACGGGGTGCCGCGGCACCCGCTGCGCGACCACACCGGGACCGTGGTGGTGCTCGACGACATCGCCCGGGACATCCGGCGGCTGGTCGTCGAGCTCGACGAACCGATGGCCTTCAACCCCGGGCAGTACGCCGAGATCTCAGTGCCGGGAACCGAGGTGGCGCGGCAGTACTCGATGGCCAACCCGCCGTCGGAGACCTCGCGCCTGGAGTTCCACGTGCGGCGCACTCCCGGTGGGATCGCCACCGACGGCTGGATGTTCGCGGGCCTGGCGGTGGGCGAGCGCGTCGAGCTCAAGGGGCCGCTCGGGGACTTCGGGATGCCCGTGGCGCAGGAGGAACCGGCGATCCTCATCGCCGGGGGAACCGGGCTGGCGCCGCTGAAGTCGATCGTGCGGCACGCGCTGGCCCACGACCTCGCCCCGGAGCTGCACCTCTACCACGGTGGCCGGAGCAGGCAGGACCTCTACGACGTCGAGTTCTTCGAGGACCTGGCGCGCGAGCACCCGAACTTCGGGTACCGGCCCTGCCTGTCCGAAGAGGACTGGGAGGGTGCGACCGGACTCGTGACCGACGTGGTGCTGGCGGACTTCCAGTCCTGCCGCGGGCTCAGCGCGTTCCTGTGCGGTCCGCCGGGGATGATCGAGGCGGGGGTCAAGGCGCTGAAGCGGCGGCGGATGGCTCCTCGCAAGATCCACCGGGAGGAGTTCCTCGACGCATCGCACGCCGCGAGGTGACGCCTCGCCCCGCGCCACCGCAGTGGCGCGGGGCGGGGGATCAGAAGACGACGCCGGCGTCCTCGGCGAGGAGCTCGTCGGTGGCGCGTTCGGCCACGGCCGCGATGGTCATCGAGGGGTTGCAGGCGGCGGTGTTGCCGGGCATGAGGGCGCCGTCGAGGACGTAGAGCCCCCGGTGGCCCTTCACCCGGCCGGCGAGGTCGCAGACCACGTTCATCGACGCGCCGCCCAGCGGGTGCCAGGTGTTGGGCACCAGCGAGGTGGTGTCGAGCCGGACCGAGCCGTTGCCCGCGACCGCGGCGACGCGTTCGTCGATGCGCTCGGCCAGCACCGAATCCGCCTGCGACGGCCAGTCCAGCACGGCGTCGTCCTTCGCCGAGTCGTAGACGAACCGGCCGCGCCCGGAGCTGACGCCGTAGCCGACCAGCATCGTGGTGCGCAGGTTCGGCGTCGGAGGCAGCGACGCCTGGATGACCGTGTTGGC
This sequence comes from Saccharopolyspora sp. NPDC049357, assembly GCF_040677225.1. Taxonomy (NCBI): domain Bacteria; kingdom Bacillati; phylum Actinomycetota; class Actinomycetes; order Pseudonocardiales; family Pseudonocardiaceae; genus Saccharopolyspora; species Saccharopolyspora sp. NPDC049357. The sequence goes on from NZ_JBFAQJ010000019.1 coordinate 4,022, forward strand.
CAGGGTCGGGTCGTCCCACTCCTTGCTGCCGTAGATCACCGGTCCGCCCTGCGGCGCGCCGAAGTCGTCGGCGAGGTTGGTCCAGGTGTAGATGCGGTCGCCGTTGGAGCCCCAGTTGGAGCCGAGACCGTCGGGCATGTCCGGGATCTGGTCCTTGGCGGCGGCGCGCATCAACAACCGCGTGGTGCCCGCCGTGCCCGCCGCCATGACCAGCGCACCGGTGGTGATGATCTTCTGCTCCAGCACGGTGCCGTCGGTGGCGATGCGGTCGACGTGGACCTGCCAGCGGCCATCGCGGGTCTTGGCCACCTCGGTGACGTTGTGCTGCTCGGCGACGGTGACCTTGCCGGTGGCCTCGGCCTGGGCGATGTAGGTGACGTCGACGGAGTGCTTGCCGCCGTTGTTCACGCCGAACGCGCAATCGCCGTTGGTGTAGGAGGGTTTCATCTCGCCGCGGAGCTCGCGCAGCGCGTAGTCCCAGTCGATCGGCATCGGGATCTTCTCCACCGAGTAGCCGGCCCGCTCGACGTTGCGGGCGAAGATCCGCGATGCGGTGTAGGTCTCGCTGTTGATCAGCTCGTCCGGGGCGGTGGCGATCTTGAGCATCTCGGCCACGCGCCGGTAGTAGACGCCGTCCATCCGGGCGTAGTCGAGCCGCTCGGGCATGTTGGCGTTGAAGACCTCTTCGGTCGGTTGCAGCGTCATGCCCTGGTAGAGCAGGGAGCCGCCGCCGACCCCGGCCGCGCACATGATGTCCATGCCGTTGCCGGTCACGCGCTCCAGCAGGCCGGTGTAGCGCTCGAACGGCGGCGGGGAGATCCCGAACAGCGACGGGCCCGAACCCAGCCAGAAGAACCGCTTGTCCGGGGCGGCCAGGGTGGGGAAGGTGTCGGCGTTCGGGCCGGTCGGCCAGCGCTTGCCCCGTTCCAGCACGAGCACCGGCACCCCGGCCTGGGCGAATCGCAGCGCCGTCACGCCACCGCCGAACCCGGATCCGATGACCACCACCCGGTGCTCCTCGCGGGTGAGGGGCACGCGGCCGGCCGCGTGGGCGTACGGGCCCAGCAGGGACAGGCCTGTCGCCGCGGCTGTTCCGGCGAGCAGGGTGCGGCGGCTGAGTTCGGGCATGCGGTACCTCCAGGCGCGCGTCCTCGATGACTGAGCCGCGAGCCTAGGGAGCCAAAACGAGACATTGAACTGGTCGACGATCTCACTACTGGCGAGTAAGTTGGGGTCCCGTGTGGCCATGTGGAGGTAGTCGGTGCTGAGCTCTCGCCGTACCGACGCGCGCCGCAATCGCGAGGTCATCCTGCGGGCCGCCGACGAGGCGTTCACCGAGGACGTCGACCTCGTGCCGCTGTCGGAGATCGCCCGCCGCTCCGGACTGGGCCGCGCCACCGTCTACCGGCACTTCTCGGACCGCTACGCCCTCGGGATCGCGGTGGCCGAGAGCAAGCTGCACCTGCTGCGCGAGCTCGTCGCCGAATGCGACTTCATCGAGGTGCTGGAGGAGCTGTTCGACGAGCAGATCTCGCGGCGCCCGCTGGTGCGGCTGTTCCGCGAGCTCCCGCCCGCTGACCAGCGCCGATACGCCGGTCAGCTGGTCTCGATCCTGGCCCCGGGACTGCGCGAGGCGCAGGAGGCCGGTGTCATCCGCAGCGATGTCGGCCCCGACGACCTGGCCCTGATCTGCGAGATGGTCGAGGGCGCGCTGTCGTCGCACCTGCCGGTGCCCGGAGGCGTGGAGTCGGTCCAGCGGGTCGTGGAGGTCATGCTCGCCGGTCTGCGGGCCTGATCAGGACTCGCCCGCGAGGACCTGCTGCATCCGGGCGGTGACCAGCGGCCTGCGGGAGTCGTGGTGGGGGAGGCGGTGCGCGAGCTGCCCCAGGATCTCCAGGTCGTCGGTCGGGTGGTCGCGGAACAGCGCCCACAGCGCCGCCACGTCCCCGCGGTCGAGGACCGCGTTGCGCAGCGACGCGAACAGCTCCTCCCGCTCGTCGCGGATCGCCGGCGCCTCGCTGGCCTCCAGCAGCGGCCCCCGGTAGGTCTCCGAGGCGGTGCGGATGTCGCCGTCGTGCAGCGCGCGGCGCACGGTGAGGAAGTCCGCGTCGACCGCGGCCTGCAACCGGTAGGGCTTGGTGGCGATGACGTGCTCGCCCAGGTGCGTGCGCAACCGGTGGATCTCCGCGCGGGCGGTCACCGGGTTGCCGCGCTCGCCGTAGAGCTGGAAGGCCAGCCGGTCGGCGGTCAGGCCCGCTGGTCGCATCGCCAGCAGCGTCAGGATCTCCGCGTGCCGCAACGACAGCGGAACCTCGCGCCCGTCGAGGACCGCGCGCGGCCCCGCGGAGCTCAGGAAGGACAGCGACAGGACGGGACGAGGACGCGTCCGCGCCGCCGACGAACCGGGCAGCCGCAGCAGGTACCCCTCGGCGAGCCGTTCCAGCACCGCCTCGCGGCCGTCGGCGAGCGTGACCCGGCCGTCGGTGACGTCGACGCGCTCGGGCAGCAGCGACGCACCCGGTTCCACCGCCAGCACCCGCCCGGTGCGGGTCAGCAGCGCGCCCGCTTCACCCCGCAGCGCCCGCAGGTGCGGCATGTTGCGCGCCCGGAGCTGCTCGTCTCGCGCGGCCATCCGCGCGCGCAGGTGGCTCTCGGCCAGCTGCGCGGCGGCGCTGACCAGCGACACCATCGCCGGGTGCACGGTGCGCAGCGGGCCGCTGATGTCCACCGATCCCAGCACGTCACCGGTGTCGGGGTCGTGGATGGGGCTCGCCGCGCAGGTCCAGTCGTGGTAGGTGCGCACCAGGTGCTCGGCGGAGTAGATCTGCACCGGTTTTCCCACCGCCAGGGTGGTTCCCATCGCGTTGGTGCCGATCGCGTCCTCGGCCCACCGGGTTCCCTCGCACAACCGCACCCGGTCGGCGCGCCGCTGCACCTCGGAGTTGCCCTCGCGCCAGAGGATCAGCCCGTCCCGGTCGGTCACGATCATCACGTGCATCGCCTCGTCGGCGACGTCGAGCACGGTCTGCCGCAGCACGGGAATCGCTGCGGCCAGGGGATGTTCGGTGCGCATGTCGCGGACTTCGTCCCGCTCGCAGACCACCGGCGCCTCGCAGGAGTCGGGGTCGATCTCGGCGGCCAGCGAACGCTGCCAGGACTCCGAGACCAGCGTTCGCGGTGAGCGGGGCGCGCGGTCCCCGCGCAGCACCGCGTCCCACACGCGCCCCAGCAACGATGCGTACTCCAGCGGGTCGGCCAGCATCGCGGCGGTCGTGGGTTCCTCCTCGGTGCGCACCCTGCCTCCAGTCCCGACGTCGGCGTCGACGCGTGAGGGTCATGATGACCACGCGCGACACCGGGGACAAGAGCGCCACCCGCCACCAGGACCAAAACCGTCCGTTCGGTCAGGCACCCGGTCGGCGCAAACCCGGTGCAACCTCGTTGCAACGTGAGGCACGACACGATTCCGCGCGACAACGGAAGTTCTCGTGCAGGAGGCAACGCATGACCAAGTACGCAGCGCCGGGTACGCAGGGCAGCGTCGTGGCCTACGAATCCCGCTACGACCACTACATCGGCGGTGAGTACGTGGCCCCGGCCAAGGGCGGGTACTTCGCGAACCCGACGCCGGTGACCGGTGCGGACTTCACCGAGATCGCCCGGGGAACCGCCGACGACGTGGAGCGCGCGCTGGACGCCGCGCACGGCGCGGCACCGGCCTGGGGCCGCACCTCGGTCGCCGAGCGGGCCAACGTGCTCAACCGGATCGCCGACCGCATGGAGGCGAACCTGGAACGGCTGGCCGTCGCCGAGAGCTGGGAGAACGGCAAGCCGGTCCGCGAGACCCTGGCCGCCGACATCCCGCTGGCCATCGACCACTTCCGCTACTTCGCCGGAGCGATCCGCGCGCAGGAGGGGAGCCTCGGCGAGGTCGACGACAACACGGTGGCCTACCACTTCCACGAACCGCTGGGCGTGGTCGGCCAGATCATCCCGTGGAACTTCCCGATCCTGATGGCCGTCTGGAAGCTGGCGCCCGCGCTGGCCGCGGGCAACGCCGTGGTGCTCAAGCCGGCCGAGCAGACCCCGGCCTCGATCCACGTGCTGATCAGCATCATCGGCGATCTGCTGCCCGCGGGTGTGCTCAACGTGGTCAACGGCTTCGGCGTCGAGGCGGGCAAGCCGCTGGCCTCCAGCAACCGGATCGGCAAGATCGCCTTCACCGGTGAGACCACGACCGGGCGGCTGATCATGCAGTACGCCAGCGAGAACATCATCCCGGTGACGCTGGAGCTGGGCGGCAAGAGCCCGAACATCTTCTTCGACGACGTCGCCGCGGCCAACGACGCCTTCTACGACAAGGCGCTCGAGGGCTTCACGATGTTCGCGCTCAACCAGGGCGAGGTGTGCACCTGCCCGTCGCGGGCGCTGATCCAGAGCGGCATCTACGAGAAGTTCCTCGGCGAGGCCGTGGAGCGCACCAAGGCGGTCAAGCAGGGCAACCCGCTGGACACCGACACCATGATCGGGGCGCAGGCCAGCAACGACCAGCTGGAGAAGATCCTGTCCTACCTCGACATCGGCAAGCAGGAGGGCGCCAAGGTCCTCACCGGTGGCGAGCGCGCCGACCTCGGCGGTGAGCTCTCCGGCGGCTACTACGTGCAGCCGACGGTGTTCGAGGGCCACAACAAGATGCGGATCTTCCAGGAGGAGATCTTCGGCCCGGTCGTCTCGGTCGCTCGCTTCGACGATTACGCCGACGCGATCAAGACCGCCAACGACACCCTCTACGGCCTGGGTGCCGGGGTGTGGTCGCGCGACACCAACACCGCCTACCGCGCGGGTCGCGAGATCCAGGCCGGCCGGGTGTGGGTGAACAACTACCACGCCTACCCGGCGCACGCGGCCTTCGGCGGCTACAAGCAGTCCGGCATCGGCCGCGAGAACCACAAGATGATGTTGGAGCACTACCAGCAGACCAAGAACCTGCTGGTCAGCTACTCGCCCGACAAGCTGGGCTTCTTCTGATGGAGCCCGCCAGGGTCGCCTTGACACCGGAGGCGGCGCAGCTGCTGCGCCGCCTCCGGGCCGACCACGGCCCGCTGATGTTCCACCAGTCCGGCGGGTGCTGCGACGGCAGCGCCCCGATGTGCTACCCGGCGGGGGAGTTCCGCACCGGCGGCTCGGACGTGCACCTCGGAGACCTGGAGGTGGACGGGGAAGCGGTTCCGGTGTGGATGTCGGCGGCGCAGCACGAGTACTGGAAGCACACGCACCTGACCATCGACGTCGTGCGCGGCCGGGGCAGCGGGTTCTCGCTGGAGGCCCCCGAGGGGGTCCGGTTCCTGATCCGCTCCCGGTTGCTCACCGACGACGAGCTGGAGGCGTTCGGCCTCGCCTGATCGGCGGTGTCGTTCTCAGGGGGCGATGGCGGGGCCTGCCCCACCGGGTGGGCGCCGCTCGCGCCCTCACCGCGCGCACGCGCGTCCCTGGTCAGTGGAAATCTGGTCGACGGTGGTTCGCGGTGTGGTTCAGGTCACTTTTCGGACTAGGATGGGTCGGGGTTCGGCTCGTCGGCCCGATCGGTGATCGTCGAGGTCCGCGCCGCGCACACCCCCGCCCCGGTGCCTGGAGGATGCCTGATGACAGTGCGAAGCCGGGTGCCCAGCTCGCGCGAACCAGCGGTCGCCGAGCTGGCCGGACCGCAGATCGCGCCGCTGAGCGGCGGCTCGCCCGGGCTGGCGAAGTTCCACGTCCCGGAGGTCGTGTTCGGGCCGGGTGCGTTGGCCGAGCTCGGGCACTGCGCGCGGCGGCTGGGCGCGCGCCGCCCGTTCCTGGTCACCGACGGCGGCGTCGCCGAAGCCCGGTGGGCCGCCGAAGCCGCCGGGCACCTCGACGCGGTCGGGTTGAAGGCCGTCGTGTGGGACGCCGTCACGCCCAACCCCAAGGACCACGAGGTCGAGGCCGCGCACCAGCGCTACGCCGAGTCCGGTGCCGACGTGATCGTCGGCGTCGGCGGCGGTTCGGTGATCGACGCGGCCAAGGGCGTGGCGATCCTGTCCGGCAACGGGGGCCGGATCCTGGACTACGAAGGCGTGGACCAGGTGGTGAACCCGATCCCGCCGCTGGTCATGGCGCCGTCGACGTCGGGAACCGGTGCCGACGTCTCGCAGTTCGCGATCATCACCGACACCGCGAACGCCACCAAGATCACCATCCTCAGCCGCGCCCTCGTCCCCGAGATCTCGGTGGTCGACCCGCGGCTGCTGACCAGCATGCCGGACTGGCTCAACGCCGCCACCGGTCTGGACGCGCTCACCCACGCCATCGAGTCCTACGTCTCCCGGGCGCACAACACGCTCACCGAGCAGCACTCGCTGCACGCCGCGAAGCTCATCACCGGCAACCTCGCCCGCACCCTGTTCCGCCCCACCGAGGCCGAACCGCGCGTGGCCATGGCGCAAGGCGCGCTGGAAGCCGGGATGGCCTTCACCAACGCCATCCTCGGCGCCACCCACGCCATGAGCCACCAGGTCGGCGGGCTGCTCGACGCCCCGCACGGGGTGATCAACGGGGTGCTGCTGCCGCACGTGATCCGCTTCAACGCCGAGACGGACCCCTCGCGCTACGTGCCGCTGGCCGCGGCGATCGGGATCGACACAGCAGGAGTTCCCCCCTTCGAGGTGGCCTTCGCCCTCGCCGACCGGGTGCGGGAACTGGCCGACGTCGTCGGCGTCCCGCAGACGCTGCGCTCGCTCGGGGTGTCCGATGTGGACATCCCGGTGCTGACCCGCAACACGCTCAAGGACGCCTGCCTGACGACGAATCCGCGCGAAGCGCGGGCGACCGACATCGCGGCGCTGTTCCGGGCGGCGCTGTGAGCGGTGATTCCGGGACCTCAGGCGGCGACTTCGGCGACGACCTCGGCGTCCTGACCGGGCTGCGCTCCGGGAAGCGCTCGTTCTACCCGGAGTACGTGCGCTCCGCCGAACGCCTCGAATGCGCCGTGCAGGCGCTCGACCGCATCTCCCGCGCGCTGGTGCGCACCGTCGAAGGTCCCCGCACGCTCGTCGAAGCCGTGGTGCGCGCCGCCGCCGAACACCTGCAGGCCGACCGGCTGCTGCTGGGCATCGCCGACGGAGCCCTGCGCGCGGCCCGGCCGCGGTTCCTGCTGCTGCATCGCGGCGAACTCGTCGACGACGAGGACCACCTGCCGCCCGAAGCCCGCGAGCAGCTCGACGTGATCCGAACCCGGCCGTGGGAGATCGAACTCGCCCCCGACGGCCCCGGCTGGGTCCGGGCGCCGATGACCCTGGACGACGAGCCGGTCGGCGGCATCGTCGGCTGGCCGGGCGACGTGCAGGTCGCCGACACCGACCTGGCGATCATGCGGGTGCTGGCGAACCAGGCCGCCGTCGCCGTGCACAACTCGTTCCTGTTCCACGCCGCGGCCCAGCTGCGCGGGCGCACCGAGCAGCTCTCCGAGGCCGCCGCCCAGCAGGCAAGGGACCTCGCCGCCCGCAACGCCGAACTGCAGGAGACCCAGCGGCGCCTCGTGGAGGCCATGCAGCGCCAGGCCCTCGACGACGAACGCCACCGCATCGCCCGCGAGCTGCACGACACCGTCACCCAGTACGTCCTCAGCGCCGGCATGACCGTCGAGGTGTGCCGCTCCGAACTCGCCGAGATGGGCCCGGAAGCCGAGCAGGTCGCGGAGAAGCTCGCACCTGCCAAGGGGCTCACCCAGCAGGCCGTGGAACGCCTGCGCGCGGCGATCTACGCGCTGCACCACGGCGCCGAGGAACCCCCGGGCTCGCTGCCGGTCCTGCTCAAGCAGCTGTCCACCGTGCACCTGTCCAGCGAGTTGAAGGTGGAGGTGCGGGTGGCGGGCAGTCCCGCTCCGCTGCGACCGGAGGACGAGAGCTCCATCCTGCGGCTCACCGGCGAGGCGCTGTTCAACGTCGTCTCGCACGCCGCAGCCAGCCGTGCCGTCGTGCAGCTCGTCTACCAGCCGCAGCAGTTGAGGCTGACGATCTCCGACGACGGGACGGGCGATCCCGCGCAGCTGCGGCGATCGCTGAAGCTGTCCTCGGCGACCGACCTGGCGGGCCGGCACCGCGGCCTGGCCAACATGGCCGCCCGCGCGCAGGAACTCGGCGGGACGCTGGGCATCCGCCGTTCGCGGATGGGCGGCGTCGCGCTGCAGCTGCGGGTGCCGCTGTCCTCGACCCGGGAGGTGATGCCATGACCCCGCCGGTGCCCGACCAGCGCACACCGTGCGGACAAGTGCGGATCGTGCTCGTCGACGATCACGCGATCGTCCGGCACGGCCTGCGCTCGGTGCTCGAACGCGAGGAGGACCTGCACGTGGTCGGCGAGGCCGCCACCGCTGCCGAGGCGATCGACGTGGTCGCCGCCGCCCGCCCGCACGTCGTGCTGCTGGACCTCAAGCTCTCCACCGGCGACAACACCGAGGGGCTGCACCTGTGCGGGCAGCTCACCGAGCTGCACCCGGGACTCGGGGTGCTGGTGCTGACGACGTTCCTCGACGGCGGGCTGGTCGTCGAGGCCATCCACCGCGGTGCGCGGGGCTACGTCGTCAAGGACGTCGACACCACCGAGCTCGTCCGCTCCATCCGCGCCGTGGCCCGCCGGGAGAGCTCCTTCGACTCCCGCTCGGCCGCGGCCATGGTCGAATCGATGAACTCGCCGTCGAGCGATCCGCGCCTGACCGAACGGGAGCTCATCGTCCTGCGCCAACTGGCCCACGGGCTCAGCAACCGCGACATCGGAGCGAAGCTCTTCATCTCCGAAACCACGGTCAAGTTCCACGTCCGCAACATCATGCGCAAGCTCACCGCCACCAGCCGCGCCGAAGCCGTCTACGAAGCCAGCAAGCTCCACCTCATCTGACGAATCTCCCCGTCCCCGAATCCACAAGAACCCCCACCTGACCAGTGCAGACACGCTCGACCGCAGGGTGGGATTCGAATTTCGCGCGAAATTCGAGCCGCCCGAACACGTCTCAAATTTCGCGCGAAATTCGAAATGGGGTCAGGGGGACGTGCGGATCTCGAGCCAGCCTCCGTGGTGGTTGGTCACTTCGTAGGGGTGTCCCGTGCTGTCGCCGAGGTGGTGGAGATCGGTGGGTGTGTAGGTGCGGACGTGGCCGAAGGCCGCGGTGGGCTCGTCCTCGTAGGGGACGGCGATGATCACGCGTCGTCGGGCGAGGCGGAGTGCTTCGGCGAGGACCGCGTCTCCCCGGCCGGGCTCCAGGTGTTCGAGCAGGTGCATGGCCGTCACCGTGTCCACGGCGCCGTCGGGCAGCGGGACCTGGGCGGCATCGCAGACCAGGGTGGGCATGCGATGACCCCGGGTGGCCGCGACCGTCTCCAGCAGGCGCATGCTGCCGGGGGCCAGGTCGGAGGCGATGACCGAGTGCTCGCCCCGTTCGGCGAACAGCAGCGGCAGGAACCCGAAGCACGAGCCCAGGTCCAGCACCCGTCCGGGCGGGGCGAGCCGCAGGACCCGCCGGTACAGCGGGGCGAAGTCGGCGATGGAGGAGTGCGGCGCGCATCCCGCCGGAGCCGACCAGCACTCCCGGGTGCGCGAGAGGGTGTTGTCGTAGAACGTCGTCCACGCCCGCAGCGGGTCGTCGATCACCGACTGCACCACCTCGGTGAACACCCGCTCGAAGACCTCGACGCCGCTGAGCCAGCCGGGCGCGAACAGCTCGTCGGCGAGGACGCCCGCCAGGTTGTTGTCCAGCTGATCGGGCCGCAACCAGTGGCTGATCTCCATCCGGTGATCGCGCCGGTGCAGGCAGAAGTGCCCGGTGCGGGTCACCTGCACGCGCGCGTCGCACGGCGCGTCGTGCCGGGAGACGGTGACCATCGGGTCGCGGCCGTGCGGTGCCAGCGGATCGATGTGGTGCAGCGCGGAGCGCTCTCCCGCGCTCACCGCCCGGTCACCTCCGTCGCGATGGACTCGGCCGCCTTCGCCAGCCCTGAGAGGTCGCGCACCACCTGCACCCGGTCGCAGTGGTCGGCGTAGTCCGGCAGGTCGCAGCGCCCCAGCCGCCACGAGTAGCGCGGTTCCGGGGTGAGCCAGATGGTTTCCCGCGACCGGCGCGCGATCTCGGCGAGCGCGTCGACGTTCGGGTCGTTGCCGTTGCCGCGCCCGTCACCGAGGATCAGCACGGTGGTCCGGCGGTTGAGGCTGTTGCCGAACTCGTCGAGGAAGGCCGCGAAAGTGGCGCCGTAGTCGGAGTTCCCGTCCACGTCGAGGACCCCGCCCTGCGGCAGCCCGTCGAAGACGAGCCCGAGCGCGCGCTCCAAGGGGTGATCGGTGAACAGCTCCGAGATCTCCACCGGATCGTCGACGAACGCGAACGTGCGGACCTGCGTGAACAGCGACTGCAGCCCGTGCACCAGGTGCAGCGTGAAGCGCGCGGTGGAACGCACCGACAGCGACACGTCGGCCAGCACGATCAACCGCGGCTTGTCCTCCGCCCGCGTCACGGTGACCGGACGGAACGGGACGCCGTCGTAGCGCATGTTGCGCCGCATCGTGCGAGCCGGGTGCACCCTGCCGCGCGGGGTGTTGCGGCGCTTGCTGGTCGGCGCACCGCGCAGGCTGTGCACGATCCGGCGCAGCGACTCCTCCAGCTGCTGCCGCTCGCCCTCGTCGACGCGGTCGAGCCGGCCGGTGGTGACCTCGCGGGACTCCTTGGCCGTGCGCTCCAGCTCGGCGAGCTTGGCCAGGTGCTGCTTGAGCAGTTCGGGCAGGTTCTCCAACACCCCGGTGAGCTGCCCGCGCGGCGTGGAATCGGGTTCCTCGTCGTCGGCGAGCCAGTCCAGCAGCGTCTGCTCCTCGGCGATGCTCAGCCGTGTGTCGATGCGGTGACCGGTGTGCTCGGCCAGCGATCCGGGCGTGCCCGCGTTGTGCAGGTGCTCGGTCTCCAGCTGCACCGACGGCACCGATCCGCCGCCCGTGCTGCTGTTGTCGCTGGAGAACACCACCTCGTCGGTCATCGACGCGAGGTCGATCTTGTTGCTCTCCTGGTGCAGGTTGTACTGCTGGGCCATGTCTTCGGGGTCGAAGTAGTCCCGGATGTCGGCTGGTTTGGCGTGGGTGTGGCCCTCCTGCGGCGTGTCGGCAGGCTCCTCGGAGACGGTGAACGACTGGAGCTCGCCGGTGTCGGAGAGGTCGTCGTGCTCGTGGGTGTGCTCGTGCTCGTGGTCGTCGGGAACGACACGTCGCAACGTGAAGAAGGCGTCGAAGACCTCGTCGAAGATCTCCTCGTCGCGCCGGTCCTTGATCATCGCGACCTTCAGGGCGTTGCGCAGCGCGTCGCGGTCGTCGAGCATCCCGGGCTGGGCGGCGCAGCGCATCGCGTCGGTGGCCTCGGACACCGAGATGCGGATGCCGAACAGGCGCAGCAGGCGGACGAACCGGTGCAGAGCTGATTCCACGGCCCGCTCCTCACGACTTGCGCCGGGTCACCGATGAGAACGAGCGATGTCCCTGACCGCCCGTCGGCCGCCGACCGGAATCGGTGGAACCTGGTGCGCCGTAGTAGGAATCGTCGTGCCGTCCGGGCGCGTCCTTGGCCGCGCGCACCTCCCGGCCGTCGACCTCGCCGTGGTCGTGGTCATGCCCGTGTCCGTGACCGTGGCCATGTCCGTGCCCGTGGGCCGGCAGCTGTTGCGGGATGTCGCGGTTCGGGTCGGCCATGTGCCCGATGACGTCGAGCGCCTGGTGCAGGTCGCGCTCGTACTTCACGACCACGTTCACCGTCTCGGCCAGCACGTCCGAGCCGAGTTCGTCGGCGCCGAGGACCGCCAGGGTGCGTGCCCAGTCGATGGTCTCGGAGATCGACGGGGCCTTGCGCAGCTTCAGCGCCCGCAGCTGCCGCACCACCGAAACCAGCTCCTCGGCCAGGTTCTCCGGCAGGCCGGTGTTCTTGGAGCGGACGATCTCCAGCTCGCGGTCGTGATCCGGGTAGTCCAGGAAGAGGTGCAGGCAGCGGCGTTTCAGCGCCGCCGACAGGTCGCGCGTGTTGTTGGAGGTCAGCACCACGTACGGCGGAGTCGTCGCGGTGTAGGTGCCGACCTCGGGAACCGACACCTGGAACTCCGCCAGGCATTCCAGCAGCACCGCTTCCAAGGACTCGTCGGCCCGGTCCACCTCGTCGACCAGCAGCACCGCAGGCTGATCACCGCGGATGGCCTCCAGCAGCGGCCGCGCGGCCAGGAACCGGTCGGAGAAGAACACGCTGTCCTGCGCGCCGATCCGGTCGATCGCGGTGGACAGGTCCGGTGCGTCGGCGATGATCTCGCCGATCTTGTCCCGCAGCATCTGCGTGTAGAGCAGCTGCTTGCCGTAGTCCCACTCGTAGAGCGCCTTGCTCTCGTCCTGGCCCTCGTAGCACTGCAACCGCAGCAGCCTCCGGCCGGTGGCTGCCGCCAGCGTCTTGGCGAGTTCGGTCTTGCCGACGCCCGCAGGGCCTTCCAACAGCAGTGGTTTGTCCAACCTGGACTGGAGGTAGACGGTGGTGGCCAGCCTGCGATCGGCGATGTAGCCGTGCTCGCCGAATCGGCTGATCACCTCCTCCACCGACTCGAAGGGCTTGTCGCCGGGCTGATCCGCGATGTCGTCGAGCACTGCGATACCTCCGGAATTCGAGCGGTGCGGTGGTGGGAAGGCCGTGATGCCGCGCGGTCGGAGGGCGCGACACCACGGCCGGTCCGGGGGAGGGATCAGGTCAGCAGGTCGTCCAGATCCCCGGTCATGCAGTGCTCGACCACCGGGCGCACGGTGTCGAAGGTGCACTCCTTGGCGTTGCCCGGGGTGCAGGCGTCGCCGAGGACGTGGTTGGTGATGCGGTCGACGTCGCCGGAGTCGCCCTTGATCTCCTTGGCCTGCTCGTAGAACTTCGTCGGGCCCTGGCCGAGCCGGTTCTTCGAGTAGCTGTCGGCGTTGACGTCGACGAACCGCTCCGGGATGCCCACGTCGCGCAGCAGCCGGATCGCGGCGTTGAGCGCGGCGTCGGCCGCCTGCGGGTCGGTCATGCCGTGCGTGTCGATGCCCATCGCCTCGGCGATGTCGGCGAAGCGCTTGTAGGCCACCGGCATGTTGAACGCCCACACGCGCGGCAGCGCGACGGCGTTGTTGAGCCCGTGGTGGGTGTCGTAGAAGGCGCTCACGGCGTGCGAGATCGAGTGGATGATGCCCAGACCGCCCGAGTTGAACGCCTGCGCGGCGATGTACTGCGCGTACATCATGCCCTCGCGGCCGGGCAGGTCCTGCCCGTTCCACACCGCCTGGCGCAGGTTCTGGGCGGTCAGCTTGATCGCGTGCAACGCGTTGCCCAGCGACGGCGGGAAGTTCAGCCGCGACACGTAGGGCTCGGAGGCGTGCGCGAGCACGTCGAAACCGCACTGCGCGGTGTAGTCGACCGGGCAGTCGTAGTAGAGCACCGGGTCGTCGACGGCCAACGAGGTCACCGAGTTGTCGTCGAAGGCGACGTACTTGTGCGGGTTGCCGGGGTCGGTGGTGGTGTCGGTGATGACGTAGGCCCAGGACGTCTCCGAACCCGTGCCCGCCGTGGTGGACACCGCGATGTGCGGCGGGTTCTTCGGGTTCTCGGACTTGTTGAAGCCCTCGAACTCGTTGACGTTGCGGCCGTCGTGGGCCACCGAGATGCGCGCGCCCTTGCAGGCGTCGTGCGAGGAGCCGCCACCGATCGACACGAACGAGTCGCAGTGGTTCTCCTGGTACATCGCGACGGAGTCCATCACGTTGTAGTCCTTGGGATTGGACTCGACCTGGTCGTAGACCACCACTTCCAGGCCGTGGTAGCGCATCGACTCGACGATCTTGTGCACGATGTCGGTGCCGCGCAGACCGGAGGTCATCACCAGGGTCTTCTTGAAGCCCAGCTTGAGCGCCTCCGGGCCGATCATCTCGTGCGAGCCAGGTCCCAGCAGGGCGCGGGGGAACGGGTGGAACTCCTTGATCGGGAACGGCTTGAGCAGCTCATCGACCTGCATGTGCTGTCCTTTCCACGCGCGTCGTTGCACGTTGCTCTCCGTCCGGGCGAGGGAGCGCCCGGACGGTTCCGGGGGACGTCGGCGTCGAACCCGGCCATGCCCCGGAAGCTAGTGCCCCACATCACGCGGGGAGAACGGCTGCGACCCAAGACCCCTCATCCGAGAACCCGGTTCCGGACGAACGGGGAGGACGGCACCCGTCCGATCGGACAGGTACCCCCACCGGACCCGTTCGAACGGACGGGTGGGGGTGGACCCGGTCGCACGGTGCTCGCGATGGCTTCTGGCCCTAGCGTGGTGCGGCATGGCGGAGTGGTTCGAAACAGTGGCGGAGGCGCACAGGCGCGCCCGCAGACGACTGCCCAGGTCGGTGTACCTGGCATTGGTGGCGGGCAGCGAACGCGGCGCCACGCTCGACGACAACATCAGGGCCTTCGGCGAGCTCGGCTTCGCGCCGCGCGTGGCGGACCTGCCGGCCGAGCGGGACATGTCCACGACCGTGATGGGGCAGGAGCTGTCACTACCGGTGCTGGTCTCGCCGACCGGCGTGCAGGCCGTGCACCCGGAGGGCGAGGTCGCGGTCGCGCGGGCGGCGGCCGAGGTGGGCACGGCGATCGGCTTGTCCTCGTTCGCCAGCCGATCCGTCGAGGACGTGGCCGAGGCCAACCCGAAGACGCTGTTCCAGGTCTACTGGGTGGGCGACCGGGAGAAGGTGCTGGCCCGCGCCGAACGCGCCCGAGCCGCCGGAGCGAAGGGCCTCATCGTCACGCTCGACTGGTGCTTCGCCACCGGGCGCGACTGGGGGAGTCCCCCGATCCCGGAGAAGCTGGACCTGCGCACGAAGCTGAGCTTCGCCCCGCAGGGACTGCTGCGGCCCCGGTGGCTGAGCGGGTTCCTGCGGCACGGGCTGCCCGATCTGACCACGCCGAACATGGTGCCGCGCGGCGAGACCGCACCGACCTTCTTCGGCGCCTACGGCGAGTGGATGTTCACCCCGCCCCCGACCTGGGAGGACATCGCCTGGTTGCGGGAGCGCTGGGGCGGGCCGTTCATGATCAAGGGCATCACGCATCCCGACGACGCCCGCCGCGCCCGCGACATCGGCGCCACGGCGATCTCGGTGTCCAACCACGGCGGCAACAACCTCGACTCCACGCCGGCCACCATCCGGCTCCTCCCCGCGATCGCCGACGCCGTCGGCGATGACGTGGAAGTCCTGCTGGACGGCGGAATCCGGCGAGGCAGCGATGTCGTCAAGGCGCTCGCGCTGGGCGCTCGGGCCGTCCTCATCGGCCGCGCCTACCTGTGGGGTCTCGCGGCCGAGGGCCAAGCCGGAGTCCGCAACGTCTTCGACATCCTCCGGTCCGGCATCGACTCGTCCCTCCTGGCCCTCGCCCGCCCCTCGATCGACGAACTCACCCTCGAAGACCTCATCATCCCGAGGGATTTCACCCGGCACCCCGTGTCCGAGCACTGACCAGCGCGGTCCCCGACACGGCACACCACGTCACCTCCCCGGATGGAGTTCCGGATTTCAGTGGAAGTCGGAACCCCGATTTCCACTGAAATCCGGTGCTCGTGACGGGACCACGTCGATGGGGGAGGTGGTGACTCCGGTGTCCCGCCCCTCGGGGAACGGGGCACCGGAGCCGTGGGGTCGGGGGTGGGTGGTCAGGTGAGGGAGAGGGCCGCGCTGAGGGCTGCTGCGATGAGGAACGCCGTGCCGCCCATGAAGGTCTCCATGAGAGTCCAGCTCTTGAGGGTGGTGCGGATGTCGATGTTCATGTAGCGGTTGAACAGCCAGAAGCCCGAGTCGTTGACGTGCGAGAGCACGGTGCCGCCCGCGGCGACCGCGACCACGACCAGGGCGATCTCCGGTTGGGAGAGCCCGAGCTCGCCGATCAGGGGAGCCACGATCGGCGCGGTGGTCACGATCGCGACCGTCTTGGATCCCAGCGCCACGCGCAGCGCGGTGGCGATCAGGAACGCCAGCACCACCACCGGCAACGACGTCCCGCCCAGCAGGTCGGCGAGCGCCTGACCGGCACCGGTCGCCTCCAGGACCGCGCCGAACACCCCACCGGCTCCGGTGACCAGCAGGACCAGCGCCACCGGCCCCAGGGACGCGGAGGCGGCCTTCTCGATGCGTTCCATCGAGAAGCCGCCGCGCAGTCCCAGCACCCAGAACGACAGCAGCGTCGCGATCGTCAGCGCGATCACCGGAGCGCCGATGAACGTCAGCACATCGCGGACCGCTCCCTCCGGGAGCACGACCTCGGCGAAGGTGTTGAACATGATCAGCACGACCGGCAGCAGGATCACCCCGACCGTCACCCGCAGCGAGGGCGGAGCCTGCGTCGTCACGCCGCCACCGGAGGCCCCGGCCTGCTCGCGGGCCTCGCCCAGCAGTTGCGTGGGAACGGGCGTGCCCAGCTTGTCACCGACGCGCGTGCCGAAGAGGTACGCGCCGACGAACCACGCGGGAAGTCCGCAGATCAGGCCCATGATCGTGACCCAGCCGAGGTTCGCGCCCAGCAGTCCGGCCGCGGCCACCGGACCGGGGTGCGGCGGCAGCACGGCGTGCATGATGGCCAGACCACCGACGGCGGGCAGCGCGATGCTGATCACCGAACGGCCGGAGCGCTGCGCCACCGAGTAGATCAGCGGCAGCAGGATGATGAACCCGACGTCGAAGAACACCGGGATGCCGAAGATCAGCGCGGTCAACCCGACCGCCAGCGGAGCTCGGCGCTCGCCGAACGCCGCCAGCAGCCGACCGGACAGCACCTCGGAGGCTCCGGATTCCTGGATCAACCGGCCGAGCATCGCGCCCAGCGCGACGATGATCGCGATCTCGCCGAGGGTTTCGCCCATCCCGTCTTCGAGCAGGCCGGGGATCTCGGGGGGGCTGATGCCGGCGACCGCCGCCACCGCCACGCTGACCACCAGCAGGGCGACGAACGCGTGCAGCTTGGCCTTGATCACCAGCAGCAGGAGCAGTGCGATCCCGCCGGCCACGAGCAGCAGCAGCGCCCAGGGCGGCAGCGTGAACGCGGTCTCCGGTGCCTCATCGGCGGCCAGGGTGATCGCGCTGGGTAAGTCCATCGATCTGGCAGGCATCGTTGCCTTCCTTCGTCAGGGTGCACTCCATCGGGCGACCGAGGAACGGAATACCGCCGTTCTCCGGAACACGAAAACCGCAGTAATCCGCCCCCGGAAAACCCCGGTAATCGGGTTCCGGAAAACCGCAGTAATCGGGGTCCGGAAAACTGCGGTAATCGGGGTCTGGGGACTGGGATTTTGGGGCTGAGTCTTGATCGTTTGGGGGTTGGTGGGTCAGGTTCGGTCGAGGGCTGGGCGTTTGGGGTCGAAGGTCCAGCCCGGGATGAGGTACTGCATGGCCGCGGCGTCGTCTCGGGAGCCGAGACCGTGCTCGAGGTAGAGCTCGTGGGCCGCCCGAACCCGGTCTTCGTCGAGTTCGACGCCGAGTCCCGCAGCGGTGGGAACCGGCAGCAGGCCCTCGGAGATGCGCAGCGGCTCGCGGGTCAGCCGCTGGCCGTCCTGCCAGATCCAGTGCGTGTCGATCGCGGTGATCTCACCCGGTGCCGCCGCCGCGACGTGGGTGAACATCGCCAATGAGACGTCGAAGTGGTTGTTGGAGTGCGAACCCCACGTCAGGCCCCAGTCGTGGCAGAACTGCGCCACGCGCACCGAGCCGCTCATGGTCCAGAAGTGCGGATCGGCCAGCGGGATGTCCACGGCGTTCGCGCGGACCGCGTGGCCCAGCTGCCGCCAGTCGGTGGCGATCATGTTGGTGGCGGTGGGAAGTCCGGTGGCACGGCGGAACTCGGCCATGGTCTCCCGGCCGGAGTAGCCGCCCTCCGCGCCGCACGGGTCCTCGGCGTAGGCGAGCACGTCGCGCAGCCCGCGACCGACCTCGATCGCCTCGGACATCAGCCATCCCCCGTTGGGGTCCAACGTGATTCGCGCGTCGCCGAACCGCTCGGCGAGCGCGGTGACCGCCTCGGCCTCCTGCCGGGCGGGCAGCACGCCGCCCTTGAGCTTGAAGTCGCGGAACCCGTAGCGCTCGCGCGCCGCCTCGGCCAGCCGCACCACCGATTCCGGGGTCAGGGCCTCCTCGTGCCGCAGCCGCGTCCAGTCGTCGGTGCCGTCCTCGGGGGTGAGGTAGGGCAGGTCGGTCTTGGTGCGGTCGCCGACGAAGAACAGGTAGCCCAGCACCGGGACTTCGGCCCGCTGCTGCCCGTCACCGAGCAGTTCGGCCACCGGCACACCGAGGTGCTTGCCGAGCAGGTCCAGCATCGCCGACTCGATCGCGGTCACCGCGTGCACGGTGACGCGCAGGTCGAAGGTCTGCGCGCCGCGCCCGCCCGCGTCGCGGTCGGCGAAGCGGGCGTGCACTGCGCGCAGCACCGAACGAAGTCGTGCCACCGGCTGCCCGACGACCAGCTCCGCCGAGTCCTCCAGCGTCGAGCGGATCGGTTCCCCGCCGGGCACCTCGCCGACGCCGGTGCGGCCGTCGGAATCGGTGAGCACCAGCAGGTTCCGGGTGAAGAACGGCGCGTGCGCGCCGCTGAGGTTGAGCAGCATGCTGTCGTGCCCGGCGACCGGGATCACGCGCATCTGGGAGATCACGGGTGTCATGTTCGCTCTCCGTGTGGTCAGTGCCTGCCGGGTTCGCCGTCGATCCGGCGCAGCAGCTGGTCCGGGTTGCCGTCGGCCAGCGAGCTGGGCAGCAGCGCGGCGGGTAGGTCCTGGTAGGCCACCGGTCGCTGGAATCGCTCGATGGCCAGCGTGCCGACCGAGGTCGTCCGCGAGTCTGAAGTGGACGGATGCGGTCCACCGTGGACCATCGCGTGACCGACCTCGACCCCGGTCGGCCAGCCGTCGAACAGGATCCGGCCCGCCTTGAGCTCCAGCACGTCCAGCAGCTCGGCCGCTTCGGCGTGGTCGGCACCGGTCGCGTGCACGGTGACGGTCAGCTGGCCCTCCAGGGACTCGGCGACCTCGCAGACCTGCGCGGCGTCGCGGCAGCGCACGACGACCGAGCAGGACCCGAAGACCTCCTGCTGCAACGACTCGTCCCCGATGAACGCCTCGGCGTCGGTGGCCACCAGCGCCGGGCGGCACGCCACCGGGAGATCGGTCTCCGGCCCCTGCGCCAGCACCTCCACCGCGGGGTGCTCGGCCAGCCGGGTCACGCCCTCGGCGTAGGCGCGGGCGATCCCCGGGGTGAGCATGGTGCCCGCCTCGCGCTCGGCCACCGCATCGGCGGCGGTGTCGAGGAAAGAGCGAAGCTCCGGCCCGTCGACGGCCACCACGATGCCCGGGTTGGTGCAGAACTGGCCCGCTCCCAGCGTCAACGACCCCGCGAAACCGGTGGCGATCTGCGGGCCGCGCTCGGCTAGCGCGCCCGGCAGCAGGAACACCGGGTTGGTGCTGCTCATCTCCGCGTAGACCGGGATCGGCTGCCGACGCGACTGCGCGGCGGCCACCAGCGCCAGACCCCCGGTGCGCGAACCGGTGAAGCCGACCGCCTGGATGCGCGGATCGGTCACCAGCCGGGTGCCCAGATCGGGCCCGTCGCCGAACAGCAGCGAGAAGGTCCCGGCGGGAAGTCCGAGCTCGGCGACCGCGTCGGCGATCGCCCGGCCCACCAGCTCGGACGTGCCCGGGTGCGCGTCGTGGCCCTTGACCACCACCGGGCACCCGGCCGCCAGCGCCGACGCCGTGTCACCGCCCGCCACCGAGAACGCCAGCGGGAAATTGCTGGCGCCGAACACGGCCACCGGTCCCAGCGGGACCTGGCGCTGCCGGATGTCCGGGCGCGGGGGAGTGCGGTCGGGCAGGGCCGGGTCGATGCGCGGGACGTCGTGGCCGCCGGAGCGCAGCAGGGTCGCGAACATCCGCAGCTGCCCGGTCGTGCGACCGCGCTCGCCGGTCAGCCGCGCCACCGGCAGTCCCGACTCGGCGTGTGCGCGCTCGACCAGCGCGTCACCCACCTGCTCGATGTTGTCGGCGATGCGTTCCAGGAACGTCGCTCGCTCGGCGATCGGCAGCCGCCGGTAGGGGCCGAACGCCTCGGCCGCGGCGGTGCAGGCGCGGTCGACGTCGGTGGCGTCGCCGTGGCCGAACGCCGGCTCCAGCTCGGAACCCGTCCTCGGATCGATCGCGCGGATCTTCTCGCCCGAGCCCGCCACCGGGGCGCCGGCGATGATCATCTGTCCGGTCGGTTCGGTCATGCTCCCGCCTCCGGAACGCGCTCGATCAGCTCGGTCAGCATCGTCAGCTCGCTCTCGTCGAGGTCGACCAGCGGCGAGCGGACCGGGCCCGCCGGACGGTCGATGGCGCGCATCCCCGCCTTGACGATGCTGACGGCGTACCCGGCGCTGCGGTTGCGGATGTCGCAGTAGGGCAGCACGAACTCGTCGAGGTAGCGCTGCACCGCGGCCCGGTCGCGCTCGCGGACGGCGTTGTAGAACCGCACCGCGAACTCGGGCACGAAGTTGTACATCGCCGAGGAGTAGGTCGTCACGCCCATCTCGAGGTAGGGCAGCGCGAACGTCTCGGCGGTCGGCAGCCCCCCGACGTAGGTCAAGCGGTCTCCGACGCGCGAGCGGATGCGGGTCATCTTCTCGATGTCGCCGACACCGTCCTTGAACCCGACGAGGTTCGGGCACTCCTCGGCCAGCCTCGCGACCGTCGTGTCGGAGTAGACGGCGTTGGCGCGGCTGTAGATGATCACGCCCAGGTCGGTGGCCGCGCACACCGCGCGGACGTGCTCGATCAGGCCCTCCTGCGGCGCCTCGGTGAGGTACGGCGGGAGCAGGAGCAGGCCGTCGGCTCCGGCGCGATCGGCGGCGCGCGCCAGCTCCACGGCGGTGGTGGTGCCGTAACCGGCGGGGGCGATCACCGGGACGTCGGCGGGAACCTCCTGCACGGCGGCGGTCACCACGGACTCGACCTCGGCGGGGGTCAGGGAGAAGAACTCGCCCGTCCCGCCTGCGGCGAACAGCCCGGTCGCGCCGAAGCCGGAGAGCCAGCCGATGTTGTCCCGGTACGCGGCCTCGTCGAAGCTCAGGTCGTCGCGGAAGTGCGTCACCGGGAACGAGAGAAGCCCGCTGGCGAGCCGTTCGGCGGCTTCGGCGGGCGAGAAGCGGGACATCGTTTCCTCCAGGTCCGGTGCTCGGTCGACGCTGACGGTAGAGCCGGTCATCGATGCGCGTCCAAACCCGATTGAGCATCCACCGATACCGGCACGGCATCGAAGCTGGCGGTGGCCCCGTCGCGGCCGAAGGAGGGGCCTGATTCCGCGGAACTACGTCGGGACGCGCAGGTGCGGCGTCGCGCCACGGCGGACGACCCGCACCGGCGAGGGGCGCACGCTCGACCGGTCGGAGGCGACGGGGGTGAGCGGACGTGCGATCTGCGGTGGCGATGATCGGGAAGGACCTGTCCGAGGCGTACCGGGGCGGGACGCGGGTCGAACGGGCCTGCTACCTGGTCGCCTTGGTGCTCGTGGCGAGCGGGATCTTCCACCTGGGAGTGCTTCTCGCGACGGGAGGGACGTGGAGCGGGCCGCTGTCGTGGCGCAAGCCGACGACCTTCGGGCTCTCGTTCGGGCTGACCGTGGCGACGCTGACCTGGGTCCTGTCGTTCCTGCCGATGGCGCGGCGCACGCGCGCCCGGCTGCTCACCGCGTTCGCGGCGGCCAGCGCGGTCGAGGTCGCGGGCATCACCACGCAGGCGTGGCGGAGGGTTCCCTCGCACTTCATCCCGCCCGACAGGGCGACCTGGGTGGACGCGCCGGCGGCCGTCGCGGCGGCTTCGGGCGCGGTGGTGATCGTGGCGGTCGTCGTGACCTCGACGGTGCTCGCGCTGCGCCGCCACGACGAACTCGACCCGGGGATGCTCCTGGCGCTGCGGGTCGGCTTCCTGGCGCTGCTGCTGGCCATGGCGATCGGCGTGCTGATGCTGGCGGGCGGCCAGGTGCTCACCCGCACGCAGGGCGACGTGGCTCCGGCGTTCGCGTTCACCTCGGTGCTCAAGCCGGGCCACGCCGCCACCATGCACGGCGTCCTCGTCCTGCCCGCGATCGCCTGGTTGCTGCGCTTCACCGACGGATCAGAGGCCTTCCGGCTCAACGTGGTGCGGCTGGCAGCAGCCGGTTACGGCGCCTTCGCGGCGGTCGTGGTCGCCGAAACCCTCGCCGGCGTCGACCCGCTCGGCGCGGCCCCGCTGATCGCGCGAGCCCTGCCGGTCCTGGGTTTCGTCGCCCTCGTGGCGGCCGTCGCGATCACCCTGCACCAGCTCCTCCGAAACCCGTTGCCCGAAGCCCGGACGGTTCGCCATCGGTGATCAGCCTCCGGTGAAACCCATTCCCCGACGGCCGGTTTCGTTGAGCTGGGCGTAGGTGAAGCGGCCTTCCCAGTCGCGTTCGTAGTGCTCGGCGGGGAAGTCGGTGGGGCTGGACCCGGTCAGGAACGCCTGGCGGACGCTCGCGGCGTACTCCTCGTTGCGCGGGCACCACGGCGCTGCCGGGATGTACATGACGTTGCCCCACCCGCGCTGGTCGGCGACCGGTGCGACGCTGTGGATCATGTCGCAGTGCCACCACACCGAGTCGCCCGCCTCGACGTCGGGAATCCCGACCAGGCCGTCGAGGAGCTCGGAGTGCCACTTGTGGTCGGCGGGGAAGACCTGGTTGGTGGTCACCCCGCACATGTCGTCGTCGGGGACGTCGGGCAGCAGCGGGCGCAGCATGAGGTAGGCCATGGCCTCCGGGATCGGCACGGTGTGCAGCACGCCCTGGTCGTGGGCCATGTCCGACAGCGCCGTCCAGCCCTGGAACGTGCGGAACGCCGAGCACATCGTCGATCCCGGGTACTGGTTGGCCGAGGTGCGGTGCGCGGCGTCCCACGGGTCGTACTGCTCGACGCTGCCGTCGAAGAGGTGCCGGAACGCCCGCTGGTAGGACTCGGTCATCCACAGGTCCAGGGTGCCCGGGTCGCTGTGGGTGCCCAGGCCCGCTGAGTCGGCGCCCTCCGGCCGGCGCCGGATCCGGTCGGGGTACAGCGCGTCGCGGTCCGGGTCGAACCAGCGCACGCCGTGCGACTCGTGCTTCCAGAAGGAGTTCAGGAACGACTGCACCCGAGCCATCCGGTCGCTCTGCCGCGCCCGCATCTGGGCCTGCGACCAGTAGATCGGGTAGATCTCGGGTTTCGAGCCGACGCTGCCGAAGAAGTCGTCGCCCGGACCCCGGTAGTTCTCGAAGAACGCGTTGCGCTCGACGTAGTCGACGATGCTCTCGTCCCAGAGCAGCGCCTGCGCGCGCTCGAAGTGCCCGCGCACCACGGCGCAGCCGCGCGTGCGCACCGCCTCGACCTGCTCGGCCGGCACGGTGCCCGCGGCGATGTCGGCGTAGTCGATCACCGGCCAGACCGCTTCGCCGCGTTCTCGCAGCTCCCGGATCTCGGCCACGCGCGTGCGGACCTGGTCCTCCACGACTGCGAAGACCTCTTCGACGTTGCGCCCGGACGCCTCGATGCGGGCGCGCAGCGCGGTTTTGATCTCCCGGATCGCGCCGGAGAGGTCTGCGGGCGGGGTTTCCCAGTGCGGCAACGACGGCAGTGCTTCGGCTGCGGCGGTCATCCCTGAATTCCTTTGGTTAGGGGTCCTTACTAAAGAAGTGATGGGTTGAACGTAATCGGAGTCGCGCATTTAGGCAACACTCCTGACTAAACTGGCTCGGTGCCGACCGCCAAGCCTTCGCTGGAGCTGCTGCGCTCCATGACCGATGAGCACGTGCTGCGCGCGATCATGGAGGGCGAGCGGCTGACCCGCACCGAGATCGCCGCGCTGACCGGGATCTCGAAGCCCACGATCTCCGACAGCGTCCGCAGGCTCACCGAGGCCGGCGTGCTCGCCGACACGGGGGAACGCACCACCGGCAGGGGCAGGGCCGGCTCCTACTACTCGCTGTCCCCCGAGACGGGTGTTGCCCTGGTCGCCGAGATCACCCCGCGTGGCGTGAAGGCCGAGGCCGTCGACGCCTTCGGCGCCGTCGTCGCCCGCTCCCGGGCCGAGTTGGGACGCGCGGCGGGACCGGAGAAGGCGGCGGCCGCGCTGCGCGAGGTCGCCGGGGAGCTCGCGGACGGCATGCCGTTGCGCTGCGCGGTGATCAGCGCCGCGGACCCGGTCGATCGCCGAACCGGTCGGCTGGTCCAACTGCCCGATGAGCCGTTCCTGATCGGCGACCTCGACCCGGTCGCCGTGCTGGCACCCTTGGTCTCCGGCGACGTCCTGGTCGACAACGACGTGAACTGGTCGGCCCGCGCCGAGCGGGACGGCGGCTGCGCGTCCGGTGTGGACGACTTCGTCTACCTGCACCTCGACGAGGGACTCGGTGCGGCGGTGGTCGCCGACGGCGAGGTCCGCCGCGGCGGCAGCGGGCTGACCGGCGAGATCGCCCACGTGATCACGACCGGGCCGGACGGCTCGGCCCTCCACTTCACCGAGTTCTTCCGCGAGACCGACCTGCGCCAACCCGCCACGACCGCCATCGACGTCGACGCGCTGCGCGCCCGCTACCGCGACGTCCTCCCGCAGCTGGCCGACGCCCTCCGCGGAGTGGTCCTGGCCATGATCGCCTTCGTCGACCCGCAGCTGGTCGTCC
Organism: Saccharopolyspora sp. NPDC049357; assembly: GCF_040677225.1. Taxonomy (NCBI): domain Bacteria; kingdom Bacillati; phylum Actinomycetota; class Actinomycetes; order Pseudonocardiales; family Pseudonocardiaceae; genus Saccharopolyspora; species Saccharopolyspora sp. NPDC049357. The sequence continues at coordinate 28,769 of NZ_JBFAQJ010000019.1, forward strand.
TCGGCGGAACGTGGGGTCGCGATCCGGAAGTGCTCGACGCCCTCGCAGGAGGTCCGGCCGCACCCCGCGAGGTCGCCTACGCCCGGGCGACGCTGGACGAACCGGAACTCGCCGGAGCCCGAGCGCACGCGATCGACACCCTTCGCACCCGGATCGTCCAGCACGCCACCGAGCAGCAGCGGGGCGCCGTGGTCACGCCGAGGTGAGGTCCAGCACCACCGCCGCCGTCCAGCTGAAGTGGTGGGCTCCGCGGCCTTCGCCGGTCGTCGGATCCACGTACTCGCGGAACCCGCTGCGGGTCGCGGTGTTCAGCATTCCACCGCGCAGGACCTCGGCGAGGTCGGTGGCCCCGTGCCGGGCGAGGCCCCGGCGCAGCAGCCAGCCGATGTTGAACCAGGCCGGGCCGCGCCAGTAGCGCGAGGCGTCGTGCAGCGGATCGGTCAGGTCGAAGCTGGGCACCACCCCGAGCTCGGCGGCCCGGAACCGGGGGCCGGTGATCGTCGCGATGAGCTCCGGCGCCTGCGGGAGCCCGGGCACCACCAGCGGCACCAGGCCCGCGACGCTGCCGCCCCGGATCAGCTCGCCGCCGTGCACGTCCCGCGAGTGGAACAGCCCGTCGGCGTGGAGCTGCGCGAGCGCGTCCCGCAGTCGCGACACCTCGGCCACGTGCGGCCGGGGGTCCTCGCCGAGCTCCTCGGCGATGCGGGCGAGCGCGTCCTCGGACGCGGCGAGCAGCGCGTTGGTCAGCGGGTCCTCGACGGCGAACTCGTGCACGTCCAGGCCGTCGGCGTAGCCGTGGTCGCGGTAGGTGGCGGCCAGCCGGACGTAACGCCCGTAGTCGGCGTCGGTGGGCCGCTCGGCCGCATCGGCGTGATCGAGGTCCCGGCGTCGGAACTCACCGGCGGGAACGGGTTCCACGCGCCGCAGCGGAGCGTCCCACGAGGGGCTGTTGTCCATTCCGGACTCCCACGGGTGCACGATCGACACCAGCCCGCGACCACCGAGATCACGCGACCCGCGAAGGTATCCGTGCCAGGCCAGCAGCTTCGGGTACAAGCGCTCCAAGAAGCCCCGGCGTCGAGCCAGGCCGGGCTCCGACGAGAACACCTCCCACGCGGCCAGCGCGTGCACCGGCGGCTGGACGATGCCCGAGGTGTCGGCGTGCGCGGGCCCGTTGACCCGCGCGGAGCACCAGAAGTCCGGTCCCGGGAAGTAACCGTCCCGCGGTGCCGAAGGGTCGAAGACGATGTGCGGCACCCGTCCGTCGGACCACTGCGCTCCGAACAGCGATTCCAGCTCCTGCTGGGCGCGCAGCGGGGACAGGTGGCGCAGCCCGGCGGCGATGAAGGCCGAGTCCCAGCTCCACTGGTGCGGGTAGAGCCCGGGAGCGGGAATGGTGCTGCGGCCGCGCCAGTTTCCCAGCAGCACCTTCGCGGCCTCGTCGCGCAGGTTCACCCGTGCCTCCGCAGGAACTTCGGCACCGACGCGACGGCCTCGGCGGGCTCACCGCGCAACCGGCACTCCATGGCCAGGTACCCGTCGTAGCCGCCTGCGCCCAGCGCGCCCAGCAGCGCCGACCAGTCGAGGTGGCCGGTGCCGGGCTGGAACCGGTTCGATTCGCTGACCTGCACGTGACCGAGGTGCGGTACCGCGTCCAGCAGGGCCGTCACGGGATCGTCCTCCTCGATGTTCATGTGGTAGGTGTCGGCGACCACCCGCACCGAGGCCAGACCGACCTCGCCGACGAGGTCGATCGCCTGGTCCAGCCGGTTGACCATGTGGTCCTCGTAGCGGTTGAGCGGTTCGAGGTAGATCTCCACGCCCTCGGCCCGCGCGTGCTCGCCCAGCTCCGCCAGGCCCGCGAGCAGCACCGCGCGATCCTCCTCCGGGGAGCGCGGCGGCTCGAACGGCGGCAGCCGCCGGGAGAACATGCCCCACGACGCGGGGGTCATCGCGCCGCGACCGCCGATCTCGGCCATCACCGACAGCTGCGACTTGAGCTGCTCGATCGCGTCGCGCCGCAGGTCGGCGTCGAAAGCCGCGAAGAAGTGCGGCATTTCGACGCACGCCGTCGGCATCACGACGCCGTTGGTCCGGGCGCGACGCAGTTCCGGCAGCCGGTCGCGGAAGTGGAAGTCGCCGCGGCCGCGCAGCTCGATCGCGTCGAAACCGGCGTCGCGGGCGAACTCCCACTTGGCCTCCAGCGAGTCACCGGGCAGGAGTTGTTCCTGGCAGGCGAGTTTCACGATGGCTCCTGTCCGAAGTCGAGGACGATCTGCAGCACGTCGGGCGTGCCTTCGTCGAGCAGCCGGTAGGCCTGCTCGACCTCCGACGGAGCGAGCAGGTGGGTGACCAGGGCGGTCGGGTCCACGGCGCCGTCGGCGCACTGCCGCAGGAACGTCGCGTTGAGCCGGTCCTGGTCCCAGCGACCGGAGAGCGTGGGCGGCACTCCGCCGATCTGCGAGCTGACCAGCTCGATCCGGTTGTGGTGGAACTCCTCGCCGAGCCGCAGCCCGACGCCCTCGTCCTGGTAGAAGCCGGCGGCGACCACGCGCCCGCCGACCACCACCGTCCGGATGGCCTCGTGCAACGCGCGGTAGGACCCGCTGAGGTCGATCGCCACGTCCGCGCCGCCCAGTTCGCGCACCCGCTCGGCCGCCCCGGCGCCGTCGAGCGCGTGCGCGGCGCCGAACTCGACGGCCTTGTCCCTGCGCTGAGCGATGGTGTCGACGGCGACGACCTCGGCTCCGCTGCACCGCAGCAACCGCGTCGCCAGCAGGCCGATCACGCCCTGCCCGAACACCGCCACCCGCTCACCGAGGTGCACGTCGGCTGACAGCACGGCGTTGAGCGCCACCGCGCCGACCCGGGCGAACGCGGCGGCCAGCGGATCCAGGCCGGAGGGGATCGGGCGCACCTTCTCCGCCGGGAGCACGGCTTCGCTGCGATGCCCCCAGATTCCCCACACCTGCTCGCCGATTCGCGCCGGGTCCTCGGCCTCGACGATCTCGCCGACCTCCGAATAGCCCCACCCCACGACGGGATAGGTCTGCGAAGGCGCTGATGAGGCTGTGGTGAACAGGCGCCGGTCGGCGTCCCAGGTCCGCGTCAGGTACGGGTTCGTGCCCCGGTAGGCGGTGAGCTCGGTGCCCGCGGAGATGCCGGAGTACCGGGTGCGGACTCGGATCTGGCCCGCCGCAAGGGGTTCGGTGGGGACTTCGGTGATGTCGACCTGCCGGGCACCGGTGAACTGCACGACCCGTGGCACTGAGCCTCCTCGCTCCGAGATTTGTCGGGCAGTTTACATACTTATGTCTTGCGGGCAAGCATAAGTGGCTGGTGTGATGTCCGGCGCGACGAACGCGCAAAGGAGCGTGATGGTGATGCGGGCCAGATCCAGGCCGATGGGCGTCTTGCTGGCGGCGGTGAGCTGCGCCGCGCTGCTGTCGGGCTGCGCGCCTCCGGCCGAGGACGACGCGCTGGTCGTGTGGAGCCTGGAGAGCCAGTCCGACCGGGTGCGCGCGACCGAGGCCATCACGCAGCGGTTCACCGCCGAGACCGGAATCCCGGTCCGCGTCGTCGCCGTCGACGAGAACCAGTTCAGCCAGATGGTGATGTCCTCGGCGGCGGCCGGGACGATGCCCGACGTCATCGGCGCGCTGCCGCTGAGCGCGACCTGGCAGATGGCCGGCAACGAACTGCTCGACACCCGCGCCAACCAGGAGATCCTCGACGCGCTCGGCCCGGCCACCTTCTCCGACCGCGCGCTGGAGCTCACCTCCGACGGCCAGCGGCGGCTGGCCGTGCCCTCCGATGCGTGGGCGCAGGTCCTGGCCTACCGCAAGGACCTCTTCGCCCAGGCCGGGCTCCCGGTGCCCGACACCTACGAGAAGATCGAGCACGCCGCGCGAGTGCTCAACCGCGACGGCAGGTCCGGCATCTCGATGGCCACCCACGCCAACGACACCGCCACCGGCCAGGCCTTCGAATCCTTCGCCCTGGCCAACGACTGCAAGCTCGTCGACGAGAACGGCCGCGTCGAGCTCGACAGCCCGCGGTGCCGCGAGTCCTTCCGGTTCGTGCACGACCTCATCACCCGGTACTCGCCGCCCGGAGCCCAGGACATCGACTCCACCCGCGCCACCTACTTCGCCGGGCGCTCGGCGATGCTGTCCTGGTCGACGTTCCTGCTCGACGAGCTCGGCGGCCTGCGCGCCGACGCGATGCCGGCATGCCCGCAGTGCCAGGCCGATCCGCTGTTCCTGGCCCGCAACACCGGAATCGTCAGCGCCATCAAGGGCCCTGACGCCACCGAACCCGCTCAGTACGGCGAGCTGACCTCGTGGACGGTGCCGGTCGGTGCCAAGCGCGAGCAGGCCAAGCGCTTCGTCGAGCACATGCTCGACCGGGGCTACCCGGACTGGCTGGGCATGGCGCCGGAAGGAAAGCTCCCCGCTCGCAAGGGAACCGCGCAGGACCCCGAGCGCTTCATCCGCGACTGGCAGCGGGCGCCGGCCGGCGTGGACCTCAAGCGCCCGCTGACCGAGATCTACCCGCCGGAGACGATCGGCGATCTGCGCACCGGCATCGACCGGTTCCGCCGCTGGGGGTTCGAGCAGCGCCAAGGCGTGCTCGTCGGCGCCACGCTCGGCGAGATGCCCGTCCCGCACGCGGTGAACTCGATGCTCAACGGCGGCGATCCGGTCGAAGCCGCCACCGAGGCGGCCGACGAGATCCGCGCCATCCAGAACTCCATGAACTAAAGGGCGTGACCATGACTTCGACGACTCGTGCGCGCTCGTTGCGGCAGCGCGAGAACCGGGACGGACTGCTGCTGATCTCACCCACGCTGCTGGTGGTGCTGGCGATCGTGGTGCTGCCGATCCTGTGGACGGTGGTGCTGGCCTTCCAGCGCATCCGGCTGATCGACATCCGGAGCGCGGGGCTCTTCGACGCCTACACGCTGCGCAACTTCACCACCGTGCTCGGCTCGCCGGGCTTCTGGAGCTCGCTGGGCACCACCGTGGTCTACGCGGTCGGCGGCACGCTGCTCTCGCTCGCGCTCGGCCTGGTCGCGGCGCTGGCGCTGCGACGGCCGTTCCGGGGCCGCGCCCTGCTGCGCGGTGCGATGCTGCTGCCCTACGTGGCGCCGGTGGTGGCGGTGGCGTTCGTGTGGGAGGTGATGCTCAGCCCGCAGTACGGCATCCTCAACGACTGGGGGATGAGGCTGCTGGGGTGGGACGAGCCGATCGCGTTCCTCACCGACCGCGAGACCACGGTCTCGCTGCTGGGGATGCAGATCCCCGTTCCGGTGGCGCTGCTGACGGTGATCGTCTTCGAGGGCTGGCGGTACTTCCCGTTCGCGTTCCTGTTCCTGCTGGCCCGGCTGCAGGCGATCCCGCGCGACCTCGAAGAGGCCGCCGTGGTCGACGGTGCGGCGCCGACGCAGCGGTTCCGGCACATCGTCTGGCCTGAGCTCGCCTCCGTGCTCGCACTGCTGGCGATGCTGCGGTTCGTCATGAACTTCAACAAGTTCGACGACGTCTACCTGCTCACCGGCGGCGGATCCGGCACCGACGTGGCCAGCGTGCGGGTCTACGACTTCCTCACCGCGCGCTTCGACGTCGGCGCCGCCTCGGCCCAGGCCCTGGTGCTCGCGGCGGTGTTGCTGGTGTTCCTGGGGGTCTACCTGAAGTTCTTCGCCCCAGCGGCGGACGGCAAGGAGTCGTGATGTCCCGGATCGGTTTCGAGAACAGGCTCTTCGGCGCGCTGCGCTGGGCGGTGCTCGCGGGGCTCGCGGTGGCGACGCTGTTCCCCTTCTACTACATGCTTCTGCTGTCGGTCCGGCCCGTCGAGCAGCTGCTGCAGGACCCGGGAGCGCTGTGGGTGGGCTTCTCGGAGTGGACCACCGAGACCTACGCCGAGGTGCTGCGCCCGGAGGACGCCGAGGGCCAGGGCATGCTGACCCTGCTGACCAACTCGGCGCTGGTGTCGCTGGGCACCGTCGTGCTGACCCTGCTGGTGACCATCCCCGGCGCCTACGCGGTCAGCAGGTTGCGGTTCTTCGGGCGGGGCCAGGTGCACTTCCTGTTCCTGGCGGTGTACATGTTCCCGGCGATCCTGCTGGCAGTGCCGCTGTTCGTGGCCTTCACCCGGCTCGGCCTGCGCGGCTCGCTGCTCGGCCTGGCCATCGTCTACATCGCCCAGACCGTGCCGGTGTCGATCTACATGCTGCGCAACTACCTGTCGACGATCCCGGACGCCATCGAGGAGGCCGCCGCCATCGACGGCTGTTCGCGCTGGCAGACGATGTGGCGGGTGACGATGCCGCTGGCCGCGCCCGCCCTGCTGGCCAACGGCCTGTACGTGTTCATGATCGCCTGGAACGAGTTCCTGTTCGCGCTGCTGTTCCTGGTCGAGGACCGCGACGGTTGGACGGTGTCGCTGGGCCTGGCGCAGCTGTCCAGCGGCATCGAGGTGCCCAAGACGGTGCTCATGGCAGGATCGGTGGTGCTCACGATCCCCATCGTCGTGCTGTTCTACGCGGCGGAACGAATGCTGACCGAAGGGCTCACCAGCGGTGCCGACAAGGGCTGAGGACCTGACGAGCGCCGGCCACCTGCTGTGGCTGGTGCGGACCGGGCGCGCTCGCACGCGCGCGGAGTTGCAACAGGTCACCGGCCTGTCCCGGTCCACCGTCGGTCAGCGGCTCGACGCCCTGCTCTCGCACGGATTCCTGCGCCCGACCGGCGTCGACTCCTCCACCGGAGGACGGCCGCCGGTGCGGCTGGACTTCAACCACGAGCACGGCCTGGTGCTGGCCGCCGACTTCGGCGCGACCCACGCCCGCACCGCCGTGTTCGACCTCGCCGGTCGCTCCTTGGCCGAGGAGGTCGACGACATCGACATCGCCGACGGCCCGGAGGAGGTCCTGAACTGGGTCGACCGGCGTTTCCGCGACCTGCTGTCCCGAGCCGGGGGCGAGCCCGACCAGGTGCGCGGCATCGGGCTCGGCGTTCCCGGACCGGTCGAGTTCGACGCGGGCGTGGTGCGCCAGCCGCCGATCATGCCCGGCTGGGACGGGTACCCGATCGCCGAGAACCTGCGCGAGCGCTGGAACGCGCCGGTGCTGGTGGACAACGACGCCAACGTGATGGCCATCGGCGAGCGCACGGCCCGCTTCCCGGACAGCGCGTCGCTGGTGCTGATCAAGGTCTCCACCGGGATCGGTGCGGGCATGGTTTTCGGCGGTGAGGTCTACCGCGGAGTCGACGGGGGAGCGGGCGACCTCGGCCACGTCCGGGTGGAGAGCGCCTCGCAGGCGCAGTGCATGTGCGGATCGACCGGTTGCCTCGCCGCGCTGGCCAGCGGCTCCGCGCTGTCCCACAGGCTGGATGCGGCCGGCGTGCCGACGGCCTCCAGCAGCGAGTTCGCCGCGCGCGTCCGCGAAGGGCACCCGGAGGCCGTGCGCCTGGCCCGCGAAGCCGGGCAGCTCATCGGCGAGGTCCTCAGCACCGTGGTCTGCCTGGTCAACCCGCAGGTGCTCGTGCTGGCCGGCGACCTCGCCGAGGCGCAGTTCGTCAGCGGCCTCCGCGAAGTCCTCTACCGGCGCGCCCTGCCCAGGGCGACCCGGAACCTCTTGGTCACCACCACCGAACTCGGTGATCGAGCCGGAATCGTCGGTGTGCACACCATGGTCGTCGACTCGGTCTACTCGCCTTCCTCGGTGGACGTGCTGCTCGCGGGCGAATGATCCGCTGCCCGGAATTTCTGTAACATGTTTCAGAAATTCGGTTCGGGCGGGTAGTCTTCGGCGTTGCCGCCGGTTCGCGAGGAGGTAGGCGCTGTGGGGATTCGGGTGGCTCACATCGGCACCGGGAACGTGGGACGACTGGCGCTCGCGGGCGTGCTCGACGCCGCCGAGTGCGAGCTGACCGGAGTGCGGGTCTCCAGCGAGGCCAAGATCGGCCGGGACGCCGGTGAGCTCGCCGGGCTGGACCGCCGCACCGGCATCGCCGCGACCGGTGACCTCGACGAAATCCTCGCCGCACGACCGGATTGCGCCGTGCACTGCGCGATGGGCGATACCCGCCCGGTCGAGGCGATGGCCGACGTCGAGCGGCTGCTCCGCGCGGGCATCAACGTCGTCGGCTCGTCCCCCGTGACGCTGCAGTACCCGTGGCAGGTGTTCCCGCAGGAGATGATCGACGGCATCGAGCGAGCCGCGCGGGACGGCGGCGCGAGCCTGTTCATCACCGGCGTCGACCCGGGATTCGCCAACGACCTCCTCCCGTTCGCGCTGGCGAGCACGTGCCAGCGCATCGAGCAGGTCCGGTGCCTGGAGATCGCCGACTACGCCACCTACGACGGCGCCACGGTCATTTTCGACGTCATGGGCTTCGGCAAGCCCGATCACGAGACGCCGATGCTCTACCAGCCGGGCGTGCTCGGCATGGCGTGGGGAACGACGATCCGGCAGCTGGCGGCGGGTTTCGGCATCGAGGTCGACGAGATCACCGAGCACGTCGAACGCGAACCCGCGCCGGAGGCCTTCGACGTCGCCGCCGGCCACATCCCGCGGGGCGGCACCGCCGCGGTCCGCTTCGAGATCACCGGGATGGTCGCCGGGCGACCGGCGATCGTCGTCGAGCACGTGACCCGGCTGCGCGACGACCTGCGGCCGGACTGGGCGCGACCGGCCCAGCCCGGCGGCTCCTACCGAGTGGAGATCACCGGCGAACCGTCCTACGCCGTCGACATCTGCCCGAGCAGCGAGAAGGGCGACCACAACCACGCCGCCATCGTCGCCGCGGCCGGTCGCATCGTGAACGCAATCCCCGCGGTGGTGGCCGCCGAACCCGGCATCCGCACGACGCTGGACATGCCGCTGGGCACCGGCAGGGGCCGGTTCACCCAGGCTTTCCGGCCCGCGTGACGCGCCGCGCGCTTCACCTGTGCGGCACGTCGGCGACCAGACCGCCGTCGACGACGAACTCCGAACCCGTGGCGAACGACGACTCCTCGCTGGCGAGGAACACCACGAAGGTCGCCACCTCCTCGGGGTCGGCGGCCCGGCCCAGCGGCGTCTTCACCATGTCCTCGGGCAGGTTCTCGGTCATCGGAGTCCGGATCATGCCGGGGTGGATGGAGTTCACCCGGATCTTGTGCGGCGCCAGCTCCAGCGCCGCCGACTTCGCCAGTCCGCGCACTCCCCACTTGGTGGCGACGTAACCGTGCGCCCAGGGACTCCCGCGCAGTCCCTCGACCGACGAGATGTTCATGATCGACCCGCCGCCGGCCGCCTTCATCGGTTCCACCGCGGCCTGGATGCCCAGGAACGTGCCGGTGAGGTTGACGTCGAGGATCTGCTGCCAGCGGGTCAGGTCGAAGTTCTCGATGGTGCTGCCGTTGACGATCCCCGCGTTGTTGACCAGCACGTTGAGCAGGCCGAACTCGCCGACGGCGACGTCGACGGCCTTCTTCCACTCGTCCGGCTTCGTCACGTCCAGGTGGACGTAGCGCGCCGCGTCGCCGAGCTCCTCGGCCAGCGCCTCGCCCTCGTCGTCGAGGATGTCGCCGATGACGACCTTCCCGCCCTCGGCGACCAGGGCCCGAGCGTGCGCGGCGCCCATGCCCCGGGCGCCACCGGAAATGATGGCTGCTTTGCCGTCCACACGTCCCATGCTCGGTGACGCTACCCGAGCGGTAGAACATGTTTCAATATTGCGTCCGGGTCGGCGACGGTCGGGGTGGCGGTGACCAGGTAGATCATCCCGCCGACGGGACCATTACGATGCTCCGGATGACCGCATTCGACGATCTCGACCTAGAGCACCTGGACACCTCGATCCTGCCGGAGCGCCAGCAGCGCATCCTGGCCACGATCCGGGACTGGGTGGTCAAGCACGGCTACGCGCCGAGCACTCGGCAGATCGGTGAAGCGGTCGGGCTGCGCTCGGCGTCCTCGGTGTCGCGCCACCTGGCGAGCCTGGAGGAGAAGGGCTTCCTGCGGCGCAGCGAAACCCTCTCCCGGCCCATCGACGTGCGGATCTTCCTGCAGGACCAGCAGTCCCGGCCCACCGACGAGCAGTCCGTCCCGGTCCCGGTCGTCGGCGACATCGCCGCCGGTGCGCCCATCTCCGCGGAGGAGCACGTCGACGACGTGCTGACGTTGCCGCGCGAACTCACCGGGCGCGGCAACGTCTTCGGACTGCGAGTGCGCGGTGACTCGATGGTCGACGCCGCGATCTGCGACGGCGACATCGTGGTCGTGCGCCAGCAGCCCGAGGCGCACTCCGGGCAGATCGTCGCCGCGATGCTCGACGACGAGGCCACGGTCAAGGTGTTCCGCCGCCGCAACGGCCACGTCTACCTCGAACCGCGCAACCCCGCCTACGAGGTCATCGACGGCGACGACGCCGTGATCCTCGGCGCCGTCGTCTCCGTCCTCCGCAACGTCTGACCCCAGAACCGCCCGGCGGCCCCGTTGTCGCGCGAAACCCACCTCCGGGCGTTGCTCAGGCGTGGGCCCGCAGGGCTTCGATGAGCCACTCGAAGTTGGGGACGTGCGGGTCGAAGGCCGGCCAGCCGTTGAGCACGCCGAGCAGTTGCCAGTAGCGCTCCACCCGGCGATCGGTGAAGGTCTCGACCACGTCGGCCAGCGCCCGCCGATCCTCCGAGCTCAGGGCCGGGTCGACGATGCGGTCCAGGACCTCCTTGCCGCGGGCGGATTCCGGTGCGATCCCTTCGCGAAGCGCCGTTGCGGCGTGCTCCATCGTCTTCTCCGGCGAGTAGCCGCCGGGCTGCTCGATGCCCTGCGAACCGGTCACCGCCATCTCGCGGCAGCGCCGCCGGAAGTCCTCGTCGCCGACCAGCTCGGCGAGCTCGATCCACGCGTCCACCTGCTCGGTGGACGGATCGGCCGGTAGTGCGGCGGGCATCGAGCGCATGCCCTGGGCGATGCTCGCGCCCGGAGCGTCGTCGTCGATGCCGTCGAAGGTGCGCTGGACGAAGTCGTCGATGATGCGCTGCCGCTCGTCGGCCGACATCTTCGCCACCTCGTGCATGGTCCTCATCTCCTCGGTAGTGGTTCCACGTCGAGCGATCCACCGCAGCACCGAGCGCCTGGCCTGCAGCGTGCGCAGTTCCGCGTCGAGCGCCGCCAAGTGCGCCTCGGCCACGTCCTGGACCGTCACCTGGCTGGTCAGCACCCGCCGCACCGACGGCAGGTCCAGGCCCAGTTCCCGCAACGTGCGGACCAGGTCCAGGCGCGCGACGGCTTCGGCGTCGTAGAGCCGGTAGCCGCCGGCCGAACGCCCGCTGGGCGCGACGACGTCGCTGTCGGACCAGAAGCGGATGGTGCGCACCGCCAGTCCGGTGCGTTGCGCCAGCTCACCGATGGTGAACAGCTCGGGTTTCTCGCTCACGGGATTCACCTTCGACCTTCCACCGGCTGGAGACTCAAGCCCATTTTCCAGGGTCGCGAGAAAATCGATGGAAGATTCCCTAAACATCCCTATGATGAGGCATCATAGCGTCAGTTGCGTATGAATGGGGTAGCCATGAGCAAGGCGGAGATCTACAAGTCCGAGCGCGGGAGGCTGGCGATCCAGCGCTCCTACCGGAAGCTGCTCGACGACTGGCCCGTGCCCGTGAGGCGGCGAACCGTCGACACCTCGCTCGGCGAGACGTTCGTGCTGGAGGGCGGGCCGCCGGACGCGCCACCGCTGGTCCTGCTGCACGGTTCCGGGACCAACGCGGCGATGTGGCGCGCGGAGTTCCCGGAGTGGTCGAGGCACTTCCGCGTGCTCGCGCTCGACCTGCCCGGCGAGCCCGGCCTGAGCGCTCAGGTGCGCCCGCCGCTCGACTCGGACGCGCACGCCCGGTGGCTCGACGAGGTCTTCGAGGAGCTGGGCCTGGACGACGCGGCGGTGGTCGGCGCCTCGCTGGGCGCCTGGGTCGCGCTCGACCACGCCGTGCGGCGGCCGAGCCGGGTGAACCGTCTGGTCCTGCTGTGCCCGGCCGGAATCGGCAGGCAGACCTACGGCTGGCTGCTCCCGGTGATCCTGCTGCGCCTGCTGGGTCCGTGGGGTCTGCGCCGGTCGGCGGCGATGGTCGCCGGGCTGGACGACGCGCCGTTCCTGGACTACCTCACCGAGATCTACCGCGCGTTCCGGCCTCGGACCGAGCGGCTCCCGGTGTTCACCGATGCGCAACTGGCCGGCCTGCCGATGCCGGTGCTGGCGATCGCGGGGGAGCGCGACGCGATGTTCGACACCGCCGAAACGCGCCGCAGGCTCCGGAACGCGCCTCGCGCGACGGTGCGAGTGCTGCCCGGGGTCGGGCACTCCGTGGTCGGGCAGGCGGAGCGCGTGTCGGCCTTCCTTGTGACCAAGTCCACAGTGGAGTAACGGAACCAATTGTTACCGGGTCACTTTGGTTGCTGCACGACCGGGTGATCCTTTGTGGATCGCTCCTCACGGCGAAGCCTGAGATGACGCCCGATCGGTGCACGGCGCTGATCGGGTCTCTTCAGTTTCGATCTTGGTGCGACCGATATCCCGGACGAAGCGGACACTGGAAGATCCGCTTCGTCTTCATCGATGGGAGGAGTGGGATGACCGCGGTCGAACTGAATCGATACGGGCCGGCGCCGGAAGGCCTGGCCCTGAACTGTCCACTGTGCACTGAAGGGGTCCGCTGGCTGGAACCGCCGCTGCTGCGCTGGTTCTGCCCGGACTGCGCGGTGTTCTGGCGCCACCCGTGCGAACCCGGCCTGCTGGAGGACCCGATCCGCACCGGCGGCGCGGTGATCACCACGGCACCGTCGCTGCTGGGAGGAGACCAGCCGTGACCAACACCCAGCCCGTCCAGGTGCACGCCTGCACTCGCACGATCACCGCCGCGCACACCGTCCCGAGGATCCTGCCCGGGACGCTGCTGGCCAGGCGCGGCGAACCGGTGCTCGCCACCGGAACGCTGATCGCGATGCTGGAGGACGCGACCTGGGAGCTGCTGGCCCCGGACGTGCCGGACGAGTTCGCGATGCTCGGCTGCGGCGGCGTGTACGAGCACACCGCGCCGACGCTGCCCGGACAGGTGGTGCGCATCGAGGTCGAGCGCGGCCCCGCGCCCGACGTCGGCCGCCAGACCTGGACCGCCCGCGCCTTCAACGTCGACACCGGCCAGCAGGCCGGCGTGCTGCACCACCAGGTGGCCACCGTCGACCGCGAGCGCTTCTACCGTCGGCTGGGTCGATGAGCGAAGCTCTGGACGCGGCCTGCTCGTCGCGCACGGGGGCAGGCCGCCCAGGATCGAGACCTCAGCCCAGCGCCAGTCGGAGTTCGTCCGGTGCGGGCAGGGTCTCGAAGACGACCTCGGCGCCGGCGGACCGCAGTTCGTCGGCGCTGTAGGAACCGGTGGCGACCGCGACGAGGTGCGCGCCGGACTCCAGGGCCGCGCGCACGTCGTTGAGCGTGTCGCCGATCAGCACGGTCTGCTCCGGCGCGAAGTCGGTCCCGAGCTTGTCCGCGGCGCGCTCCCGGGCGATGGGTACCAGCCCGCCCCGCCGCAGGTGGTCGTCGCCGAACGCGCCGATGTCGAGGTCGACGTGGTCCAGCAGGCCGAACGCGTCGAGCTTGATCCGCGCCACCTCCGCGGTGTTGCCGGTCAGCACGCTCTGGTGCACCAGCGGGTCGGCGTCGAACGCCGCCAGGGCCTCCCGCGCTCCGGGCAGAACCCGGCCGTTGTCGGCCAGCTCCCTCCGCACCTCGTCGAAAACCCCGGCCAGAGCGGTGGTCATCGCCGTCACCAGCTCACCGGTCGGCTCGATGTCGTGCGAGCGCAGCATGTGGTCGATGGTGCCGAGGTCCGTGCGGCCGTCCATCAGCGCGGGCCGACGCACCGGCTGTCCGGTGACCTGCGGGAAGATCCGCTGGTAGGCCGTTCCGCCCAAGCCCAGGGAGTCGATCAGCGTGTGGTCGACGTCCCACAGCACCAAGCGCTCGTCCACGTCGTGGCTCCTCGAATTCGGTGGTGAAGTGGCGGTGCCACTTCCTGCTTCAGCTCTCCTGGCGCCGCTGGTCGACGGCGTGCATGCCGCGGACCTCCTCGCGCAGCTGCTGGATCTCGGCGAGCAGGATCGCGGTCTGGTTCTCCTCGGCGATCTCCTGCTCGCGCGCGACCTGCGATTCCATCGCCGAGACGGTCACCGCGATGAACAGGTTGAGCACGGTGAACGTCGTGACGGCGATGTAGATGATGAAGAAGGTCCAAGCCAGCGGTTCGGCCTGCATCACCGCCCGTGCCACCTCCGACCAGGCCTCGCCGGTCATGACCTGGAACAGGGTGAACAGCGACGCGCCCAGGTCGCCGAAGTACTCCGGTGCGACGTTGTTGAACAGCGTCGTGGCGACGACCGAGCCGACGTAGACGATCAGGACCAGCAGCGCCGCGATCGAGGCCATGCCGGGAAGCGCTCCGAGCAGCGCCCCGACCACGCGGCGCATGCTGGGAATCGCGGAGATCAGGCGCAGCGCACGCAGGATCCGCAGCGCCCGCAGCACCCCGAACGAGCCCGAGGTGGGCAGCAGGGCGATCCCGACGATGACCGTGTCGAAGCAGTTCCACGGGTCGCGGAAGAACCCGGGCCCGTAGGCGTAGAGGCGGGCGGCGAGCTCGACGGTGAAGATCGCCAGCGCGATCCGGTCCACCGCGTGCAGCAGTTCCCCGTGCTCGGCGACCAGCGCCGGGGAGGTCTCGCAGCCCAGAGTCACCGCGTTGACCAGGATGACGCCGATGATGACCTGCTGGAACAGCGGTGCGTCGACCAGCGTCCGTAACCGTTCCCGTGTGCTCAAGTGTCGTCCCCCGACCTCGTGCTCGGTAATGACCGCCGATCAAGTTAACCGCCAGTGCTCCGGAATCCGAAGAGGCGCGACCGACTGTCATGCACCGCACAGCGAGGCGGCGGGTCACAGCCGCCGCGCGTGGAGCCGGCGCACGGCGGGGGTCAGCTCGGGGTCGGGGCCGTCGACCTCGGCTTCGGGCACGATCGCCTCGATCGGCAGCGCCGCGACGGGGGAGAGGGGCAGCCCCAGCTCGACGGCCCACTGGCCCAGCTGTTCCGCCGACGACGCGTAGACGATGCGGCCCAGGCCGACCCAGGCGTGCGCCGCCGAGCACATCGGGCAGTGCTCACCCGAGGTGTAGACGGTGCACCGCGGACGCACCTCGGCGGTGAGGTTCTCGGCGGCCCACCGGGCGATCGCGAACTCCGGGTGCTGCGTGCGGTCTCCGCTCGCGACGTGGTTGTGGTCCTCGAACAGCACGTCGCCCTCGGGCGAGACGAGCACGGAACCGAACGGTTCGTCGCCGGAGGCCAACGCGCGCTCGGCGAGCACGACGGCGCGCCGCAGGAAACCTCGATCAACTTCGCTGATGGCCATGCGACGACGCTATCGCGGGGGTGCGCTCGAGCTCGCCGGATCACCCGGTGGGAGGCCACCGCTCGACGGGGTCTCGTCTCCACCGGGCGTCTCCTCCCGAGACGTCCCCGATTTCAATGGAAATCGGGGACCCGGTTTCAGTGGAATTCCGAATCCCGAATTCCACTGAAACCGGAAAGTTCACCCGGGCGGGGGGTCGGTCGAGGGGAAGTGGGGGAGGGATCGGGCATTTCGGAGAGTTCGGGGTATTGGGGGTTGTGGGTTCGCGGTTTCGGGGTTGGCGCGGTGGTGGCGGGGATAGGGTTGTTCGGGGAGTGAGGGGCCGGTGCCGGTCGGGTTTTCGGGCGTTGGGGGATGTGTTGCACGTCGTTGTCAGCGGGGGAGGGATCGCCGGGACGGCCCTGGCGCTGGCCCTGCGGACCGCGGGAATCGCCGTGACCGTCGTGGAAGCGCGACCGGCCGATCACGGCGAAGGCGCCGTGGTGCGGCTCAACCCCAACGGGATGGACGCGCTGCGCGCCGTGCGCGCCCACCAGCCGGTGATCGCCCGCTCGTTCCCGCTCGTGCGCACCGAGCGGATCAACCCCGACGGCAGCCGGATCGGGTACTCGCTGGGCGCCGACCCGAGCTCGCAGCGCGGTCTGCCCCGCGTGATGCACTGGCCGGTGCTGGCCTCGGTGCTGCGGGAGCAGGCCGTCGAACGCGGCGCGGTGTTCCGCCACGGCAGCCGCGTCGTGGACGCCGAGGTCGGCGCGACGGCGGCGCTGTCGCTCACCGACGGCAGCCGGTTCGACGGCGACCTCCTCGTCGGCGCCGATGGCGCGAACTCCTTGGTGCGCAGGAGGATCAACCCCGACGGGCCGGAGCCCGAACGGCTGGGCACCCGCACCATCTACGGCTACGCCTCCGAACCCGGATGCGAACCGCCGCCGCCCGAGGTGATGCGTTCCCACGTGGGCGCGACGGCGTTCTTCGCCGCCACCCGCGACTCGCACTCCGGCGGCTGCTTCTGGTTCACCAGCCTGCGCGCCCCGGTTCCGCGCGGCCGCGACGAACCGCAGGACCCCGAC
Organism: Saccharopolyspora sp. NPDC049357; assembly: GCF_040677225.1. Lineage (NCBI taxonomy): Bacteria > Bacillati > Actinomycetota > Actinomycetes > Pseudonocardiales > Pseudonocardiaceae > Saccharopolyspora > Saccharopolyspora sp. NPDC049357. The sequence goes on from NZ_JBFAQJ010000019.1 coordinate 45,285, forward strand.
GCGCTGCGCGCCGAGATGAGCGAGCTGTTCGCCGGTGACGGCACGATCGCGCCGACCGTCATCGGCAACTCCGAACGCGTCCTGTCCTTCGACGACCACGCCCTGCCGAGCGTCCCGCGCTGGCACACCGACCGGGCGATCATCATCGGCGACGCCCTGCACGTCGCCCCGCCGGCGTCCGAGCAGGGTGCGGCCATGGCGCTGGAGGACGGCGTTCAGCTGGCCCGCTGCCTGCGCGACCACGCCACCCCGGCGGCCGCGTTCGCCGCGTTCGAGCGGATGCGCCGGGACCGGGTCGAGGCCGTCGTCGCCGCGGGCCGGATGGGCACCAGCCGCGCTCACCACAGGCCGCTGGCCCGCCGCTGGCGCAACCTCCGCACCAGGACCAAGCGCTACTTCACGTGGCAGCGCACGCCCCCGATGGGTGGGGGCTGGGCCTACGACCACCACATCGACTGGCCGGAGAGCACCGCGTAGTCGCTGGTCCTTGGCGTGGCGTGAGATGTGGGACACACTGTGGCGGTGCGTCAGGAGAGCTTCGGGGCAGCGCTGCCGGTCGGGGAGGACCCGCACCGCCACGCGCGGCTGCTCGCCCGCGTGCACGATGCGACGGTGGCCGGTGAGGTCCCGCCCGCGCGGCCCCGCGCGGTGATCGGCGCGTCCTGGACGCGCGTGCGCTCCCGCGGCATCGACCCCGAACGCGGCCGCACCGGCCGGTTGCTGCGGGCCGACGAGCTCGTCGAGCGCAGGCGCGAGTCCGGGATGTCGGAAGTGCTGCCGCTGCTGCGCGGCAAGCTCGCCGGTGTCGCCGAGCAGACCGCCAACATCATGGTGATCACCGACGCGGACGGCCACCTGCTGTGGCGCGACGGGAGCACCGCCGTGCGCCGCAACGCCGACGCGCTCGGGTTCGTCGAGGGCATGAGCTGGGGCGAAGACGTCGTCGGCACGAACGCGATCGGAACCGCGCTGGTCACCGGCCTGCCGATCCAGGTGTACTCCGCCGAGCACTACGTGCGCACCCACCACGCCTGGACCTGCGCGAGCGCACCCGTGCACGATCCCCGCACCGGCAGGCTGCTCGGCGCCGTCGACCTCTCCGGGCCCGCCGCCACCGTCAGCCCCACCACGCTCGCGCTGGTCGAGACCGTTGCCCAGCTGGCCGAGTCCCAGCTGCGCACCGCGCACTTCGAGGCGCTCGAAGCGCTGCGCGGCAGCGCGGTTCCCCTCCTGTCGCGGGTCACCGGACGGGCGGTGGTGACCGACTCGCACGGGTGGGTCGCCGCGTCCACCGGCATCGCGCCGGTCCACCACGTCGCGCTGCCCGACGCGTGCGGCGTCGGCCGCGCGTGGGTGCCCGCGCTCGGCGACTGCGCCGTGGAGCCGGTGCCGGGCGGCTGGCTGGTGCGGCTGATCGACGACGATCCGGCCTCGGCGCTCGACGAACGCACCGGGGTGCGCCTGGACCTGCGCGACTCGCAGGCCCGCATCGAGGTCACCTCGGCTTCGGGCGGGTGGAGCCATCCGCTGACTCCGAGGCACGCGGAACTGCTGTTCCTGCTGGCCGCGCATCCGGGCGGAAGGACGGCCGCGCAGCTGGCCGCCGACGTGTTCGGCGACGAGCTGCGCACGGTCACGGTCCGGGCCGAGATGTCCCGGCTGCGCCGGAACCTCGGTGGCCTGCTGGACAGGCGGCCCTACCGGTTCAGCGAGAACGTCGAGGTGGAGGTGCTGCGCCCGGACGACCCGGGCTCGCTGCTGCCGCACTCGATCGCCCGGGCGGTGCGCGGCGGCTGACCGCCGTTGCAACCCCCTGCAACCCGTGCGCCGCCGAGTTCGGTGTGGCTCCATGACTGTGTCATGTGATCGCCACCACTGAGGGCAACGACGCCCGCGCGGGAGGTATTTCCGTGAGCCAGACCGTGGAGCACAACGCGACCCGGACCCGGGTCGAGCAGTGGATTTCCGAGTTCTCCGAGGCCATCGCCGCCCGGGACGCCGATCGGGTCGCGTCGATGTTCGGCGAGGACAGCTACTGGCGCGACCTGATCGCGCTCACCTGGAACTTCAAGACGTCCGAAGGGCGCGAGGACATCGCCGCCATGCTGCGGGCGACGCTGGAGCACGCGGCCCCGAGCGGGTTCACCGTGCTGGGGGAGCCGACCGAGGCCGACGGCGTCACCGAGGCCTGGTTCTCGTTCGAGACCGCCGTGGGACGCGGCACCGGTCACCTGCGCCTCGCCGGCGGCACGGCGTGGACCCTGCTGACCACCCTCGACGAGCTCAAGGGGCACGAGGAGCCGAAGAACCACCGCAGGCCGAGGGGCGCCGAGCACGGCGCCAACCCGGACCGGGTGACCTGGCGCGAGCAGCGCGAGACCGAGCTCGCCGAGCTCGGCCACACCCGCCAGCCGGAAGTCGTCATCGTCGGCGGCGGTCAGGGCGGCATCGCGCTCGGCGCGCGGCTGCGCCAGCTCGGCGTGCCGACGATCATCGTCGAGCGCAACGAGAAGCCGGGTGACTCCTGGCGCAGGCGGTACAAGTCGCTGGCCCTGCACGACCCGGTCTGGTACGACCACCTGCCCTACATCGATTTCCCGGACAACTGGCCGGTCTTCTCGCCGAAGGACAAGATCGGTGACTGGCTGGAGATGTACACCAAGGTCATGGAGCTCAACTACTGGGGCTCCACGACGGCGCTCAGCGGCAAGTACGACGAGGACGAGGGCAGGTGGGAGCTCGTCGTCGACCGCGCGGGCGAGCAGGTCACGCTGCGGCCGCGCCAGCTGGTGATGGCGCTGGGCGTCTCCGGCAAGCCCAACGTGCCGGTCTTCCCGGGCCAGGAGCGGTTCCGCGGCGATCAGCACCACTCCTCCCAGCACCCGGGACCGGACGCCTACCAGGGCAAGAAGGCGGTGATCATCGGGTCGAACAACTCCGCGCACGACATCTGCGGCGCGCTGTGGGAGTCCGGTGCCGACGTCACCATGGTGCAGCGCTCCTCCACGCACGTGGTGCGGTCGGATTCGCTGATGGAGCACAGCCTCGGCCCGCTGTACTCGGAGGAGGCCGTCGCGGCGGGCATCGACACCCGCACCGCCGACCTGACGTTCGCGTCCATCCCGTACCGGATCCTGCACCAGTTCCAGAAACCGGCGTTCGACGCGATCCGCGAGCAGGACGCCGAGTTCTACGAGCGCCTGGCCGCGGCCGGTTTCCAGCTCGACTTCGGCGACGACGAGTCGGGTTTGTTCATGAAGTACCTCCGCCGGGGCTCGGGCTACTACATCGACGTCGGCGCGTGCGAGCTCATCGCCGACGGCAGCGTCAAGCTCGCCCACGGCGACGTGGCCGAATTGACCGAGAACGAGGTGGTTCTCGCCGACGGAACCCGGTTGGAAGCCGATCTCGTCGTCTACGCAACGGGTTTCCGGTCGATGAACGGCCTGGCCGCCGACATCGTCGGGCAGGAGGTCGCCGACAAGGTCGGCAAGGTGTGGGGCCTGGGATCGGACACCACCAAGGACCCCGGCCCGTGGGAGGGCGAGGAGCGCAACATGTGGAAACCCACCCAGCAGGAGGGACTCTGGTTCCACGGCGGCAACCTGCACCAGTCCCGCCACTACTCCCTCTACCTCGCGCTGCAGCTCAAGGCCAGGGCGGAAGGGATCCCCACGCCGGTCTACGGCCTGCAGGAGGTCCACCACACCGCCTGATCCCGGGGGCGGGGTGGGGGCTATCCCCCATCCTGCCCCGACCTTGATCACTTCGGTGCTCGACGGAGGTCGTCAGGCGCTAGGCTCGCGGCGTGATGACGGCGGAACCGGTGGTCTTCGGCCGTGAAGCGGAGCTCGGCGAGCTGCGGCGCGCGGTGGCGTCGGTGGTCGACGGCACCGGCGGCGCGCTGTGGATCGAGGGCGAACCCGGGATCGGAAAGACCGCGCTGTTGAGCCAGGTCATCGCCGAAGCCGCCCTCAAGGGCTGCGCCGTCCGCAGCGCCACCGCCGACCGGCTCACCCAGCGGTTCCCGCTGCGGCTCGTGCTGGACTGCCTGGGCATCGGCCCCAAGTCGGAGGAACCGGAACTGCGGGCGCTGCACGAGCGGTTCTCCGGCGCGGCCGACGTGCCCGTGCCCTCGATCGCCGACGAGCTCTCCGGGCACGTCGCCCAGTGGTGCGCGAACGCCCCGCTGGTGCTGGTCGTCGACGACGTCCAGTGGGCCGACGAGGCGAGCCTGCTGGTGTGGCAGCGGTTCGCGCAGCTGGCCGAACAGCTGCCGCTGCTGCTGGTCGCGGCCGCGCGGCCCACGCGCAGCCGCACCGAACTGCGCTCCGGCGTCCGGCGGATCGCGCTGGCACCCCTGGACGACGCGGCCGTGGCGAGCATGGCCGCGAAGCTCACCGAGACCGCGAGGATCGGCCCCGAACTGCGGCGGTTCCTGGCCGGAGCGGCCGGAAACCCGCGCTACGTAGGCGACGTCGTCGCCGCACTGACCCGCGAGCGCACCCTGGTGGCCGCCGACGGCAGGGCCGAACTGGTCGTCGGTGTGGCCGGTGTGCCGCGCCAGCTCGCCGAGACCGTCGTCGAGCGGCTCGGCTTCTTCGACAGCCAGACCACCGGCCTGCTGCGCATGGCCGCGCTGCTGGGACCGACCTTCTCCGTGACCGAGCTGTCCACCGTCTCCGAACACCCGGTGTCGGCGCTGGTCGGCTACGTCGAGCAGGCGCTGGACACCGGCGTGCTGGTGGAATCGGGGCTGCAGCTGAGCTTCCAGCACCCGCTGGTCCGCCGTGCCCTCTACGAGACCACCCCGACGGCGCTGCGGCTCGCCCTGCACAACCAGGCCGCCCGCGTCCTGCAGGACTCCGGTGCCTCCGTGGAACGGGTCGGCGAGCAGCTGCTGTCCTCGATCTCCCTCGGCGACGCCGAAGTCGACGACTGCGGTCTGGACTGGCTCGTGCGCAACGGGCGCGCGCTGGCCCACCGCGCCCCGGCCTGCGCGGCGGAACTGCTCGAAGCCGCGCTCGTCCCGCTGCCCGCGAACGAGCACCACCGCGACGTCCTGCTGGCCGCCCGCGCCCTCGCGCTGGTGCAGCTCGAACGCTCCGAACAGGCCCACGAGTTCGGCGAGCGCGCGCTCGACGAGGTCGCCGACCCCTCCTGCGCCGCCGAGCTGACCTGGTACCTGGTGTGGTCGCTGACCGCGCGCCGGATGGCCGACGAAGCCGCAGCGGTCATCGCCGAAGCCGATGCCACGGCCGGGTTCGAACTCCGCTGGCTGGCCCGGATGCGCGCCAGGCTCGCGCAGGCGAAGCTGATGAGCGGGAGCTTCGCCGAAGCCGAGAGCACCGTGGACCGAGCGCTGGCCGAGGCCCACGAAGCCGACGACGACTACGCGCTGGGACTCGCGCTGCACGTGCGAGGCACCGCGCGAGCCCGCAACAACGACCTCGCCGAAGCTCTCGTGTGCTACCAGCAGGCCGGTTCGGCGCTGGGCGACGCCCTGGAGAACGTCGACCTGCTGCTGCAGGTGCTCAGCAACCGGATGATGCTGCTGTTCGCCCTCGGGCACGCCGAAGAAGCCGGATTCGCGCTGCACGAGATGCTGGCCATCGCCGAGCGCAGCGCCACCCCGTCGCGGCTCGCGGTGGTGCGGCTGTCGGCGGCCAACCACTACTTCACCGTCGGCCGCTGGGACGACGCCGCGGCCGAGCTCCAGGCGGCCGGGGAGCTCACCGCCGAGATGAGCTCGCACCAACTCCGCTGGTTGCACGGACTGCGGGCGATGCTGGCCGGATATCGCGGCGAGCGCGAGGTCTTCGAGCAGCAGCTCGCGGTGGCCGGGGAAGCGACACCGGATTCCCAGGAGAACGCCGGATTCCTGATGGTCGCCGCCGTGCTGCGGGCCGAGATCGAGGGCGAACCCCGGCGGGCGATGGGCATCCTCGCCGAGGCGCTGGACACCAGCGAGCGCTTCGGCAGCAACTACGTGTGGCTGCCGATCCTGGTCCGGCTCGCGCTGCAGACCGGTGACGAGGAGACCGCCACCCGAGCCACCAACGCCTGCGTGCAGGGCGCCACGGTGGGCGCCGCGCCCAACATCCTCGCCGCCGCGCAGCACTGCCGGGGCCTGCTCGAACGTGACCCGATCACGCTGCGCGCCGCCATCGAGCACTACGACAAGACCAACCAGCCGCCCAAGCGCGCTCGGGCGCTGGAGGACCTGGCCGCCGTCCTCGCCGAACGGGGCGAGATCCCCGCCGCCCGCAAGGCGTACGTGCAGGCGGTGGAGATCTTCACCCACCTCGGCGCGAACTGGGACCTCGAACGCGCCGCGGCCAGGATGCGCCCGCACGGCATCCGGTCGCCGCGCACCAAGCGGCTCCGCGCCACCACGGGCTGGGAAGCGCTGACCAAGACCGAACGGCAGGTCGCGCTGCTGGTGGGCGACGGGATGTCGAACCCGGAGATCGCGGCGCGGCTGTTCGCCTCCCGGCGCACCATCGAGGTGCACGTCTCGCACGTGCTGGCCAAGCTCGGCGTGCGCTCCAGGGTCGAGGTCGCGGTGGAGGCGACCGGGCACCGAGCCTGACGCTCCCGAGCTGCGCCGGCGACCTGCGGAAACGGCGCGGCCCGTTGATCTCGGTGAACCGGGCGGAGATGCTGGGTCCGGTTTTTCGGTGCAGCGCGCGCTGCTCGGTGGTGGAAGAGGAGAACGGGTGGACGTCGAGGAATACCTGCGGCACGACGGTCTGGGACTGGCCGAGCTCGTCGCATCGGGACAGGTGACGGCGGGCGAACTGCTCGACGCCGCCCGCAGCAGGGCGAAGGCGGTCAACCCCGCCATCAACGCCATCGTCGCGTGGCTCGACGAGCACGCCGACCAGCGCGTCGCCGGCGAGCTCTCCGGCCCGTTCGCCGGGGTCCCGTTCCTGCTCAAGGACCTGGGCCACAACCTCGCCGGAGCCCCGAGCTCCGACGGCTGCCGCGCGTTCGCCGACCGCACCTCGGCCGTCACCGACACCGTCGTGCAGCGCTGGCTGGACGCCGGGCTCGTCGTCTTCGGCAAGACCAACACGCCCGAGTTCGGCTCCAAGGGCGTCACCGAACCGGCTCTGTTCGGCCCCACCCGCAACCCGTGGGACCTCCAGCGCACCCCGGGCGGTTCCTCCGGCGGAGCGGGCGCGGCCGTCGCGGCGGGGATCGTGCCCGTGGCGGCGGCCAGCGACGGCGGCGGATCCATCCGCATCCCGGCGGCCTGCAACGGACTGGTCGGGCTCAAGGCCGGCCGCGGCCTGGTTCCCGCGGGGCCGGTGGAGAGCGAACCGCTCCTCGGCCTGGCCACCAGCGGAGTCCTCTCCCGCACCGTGCGCGACACGGCCGCGATGCTCGACGCGCTGATCGGCCCGGAAGCCGTGAGCCCGTTCGCCGCCGCGCTGCCCGACCGCCCGCTGGCCGAGCAGCTCGACGAGGCGCCCGGCAAGCTGCGCATCGGCTACACCACTCAGTGCGCCCTGCGCGAGCGACCGCACCCGGATGCGGTGCGGGCCGTGGAGCGTTCGGCGGAACTGCTCACCGAGCTCGGGCACGAGGTCGAGGAGGTGGATCCGCCGCACGACGATCGCCAGCTCGGCAAGGACTTCCTGCTCGTGTGGTTCGTCCACCAGGCGGACGAGGTCGACCGCATCAAGCGCGAAACGGGCTGCGGCGATGACGCTTTCGAACCCGACACGCTGATGATGGCCGCGCTCGGCCGGATGACCGGCGCCGTCGAGCTCTCGCAGGCGCAGGAGCGGCGGCGCGAGCACATCGCCGCGCTCGCCGGTTTCCACAGCCGCTACGACCTGCTGATGACGCCCACCCTGGGCGAGCCGCCGATCGAGGTCGGATCGCTGGCGACCCCGCCCGCGCTGCAGGCCGTCTCCAAGCTGCTGGTGCGCACCCGGACCACGCGCGTGCTGCGGTTGCTGGGCATGGTGGACCAGCTCGTCGAGAAGAACCTCGCCTGGGTGCCCTACACCCAGCTGGCCAACATCACCGGGCGTCCGGCGATCAGCCTCCCGCTGCACCGCACCGACGCGGGTCTGCCGATGGGCGTGCAGTTCGTCGGCGCCCTGCAGAGCGAAGCACTTCTCCTGCGCCTGGCCCGTCAGCTGGAGCTCGCGGCTCCCTGGACCCTGGAGGCACCACTGCTCGAGGCCGCGTAGGAGGCTCGCCTAGTCCGGCCAGTCGGGGTTGCGCTTCTCCAGGAACGCGGCCATCCCTTCGCGGGCGGCCGGGAGCTGGGAGGCCGCGGCCATGACCTCCAGGGCGATCGCGTAGGCGTCCTGCTCCGGGCGGCCGAGCTGGGCGTAGAGGGTCTGCTTGCCCATGGCCTTGCTGGTGCGGCTGCCCCGCGTCGCGCGGGCGAGCAGGTCGGAGACCGCGTCGTCCAGCGCGTCGTCGGCGGCCACCCGGTTGACCAGGCCCCAGTCCAGGGCCGTGGCCGCATCGATGACGTCACCGGTGAACGCCATCTCCATCAGCCGCTTGCGGCCGATGTTGCGGGCCACCGGCACCGCGGGCGTGTGGCAGAACCAGCCTCCCTTGCCGCCGGGCAGCGCGAACCCCGCCGATTCGGCGGCCACCGCCAGGTCGCAGGCGCCGACCAGCTGGCACCCGGCGGCGGTCGCCAGGCCGTGCACCCTGGCCAGCACGACCTGCGGCACCGACTGGATGGTGTCCATCAGCTCGGTGCACAGGCGGAGCAGCTCGCGCACGCCGGTGAGGTCGCGCGCGGCGACGTCGCCGAAGTCGTGGCCCGCCGAGAACACCGGGCCCTCGCCCGCCAGCACGATTCCCGTCGCATCGGACTCGCCGGCTTCGCGGAACGCCGCCAGCAGCTCGGCGAGGTGCTCCTGCGACAGGGAGTTGCGGCGCTTCGGCCGGTTCATCGTGATCGTGACGGTCGCGTCGTCCCGCCGGGTCAGGATGTGCGCGTGGTCGCCCATGTTCCGACGGTACCGCGAGCGAAGATCGACAACCGGAATTCACGCTTCCCATTGGTCGAACCACTTGCGCCGATCGGCGGTACAGGCGGTCGGTGCGCCTTTGAACAATGCCGGTACCGCCCCTGAGAACCGCTCGAATCCGACGAGTTTCGCAGCGGGGGTGGGACGGGGAGGTGCGGGCATTGGCGTTGCCGGGCGAGTTCAGCCGTGGCGAGCGGTTCACCGCGGTGACCACGGGACTCCTGGTGGCGTTGCTACCGGTCCTGGCGGTGCGCGGAGATTCCGCGCTGGACGCGGGGCAGCAGCGGTCGCACGCGGCCAGCCCGGCACCGACGCCGCCGGGAGGCAGCAGGACGGGCGTCAGCGGACGCGTGCCCCACGACCCGGTCCTCAGCCCGCGGTTCCACGAGGACCTGCGGCGGGGTGGGATCGAACGCGGAACCGGCCGGTTGGGGCGGATCCCGGCCGGGACGCTCGGGATTCCCGGCGTCGTGCTCGCCGCGTACCAGCGGGCGCAGGACGCGCTGGCGAAGTCGGACCCCGGGTGCGGCCTGCACTGGTCGGCGCTGGCGGGCATCGGGCGCGTCGAGTCCAACCACGCGAGATCCGGTCAGGTCGAGGCCTCGGGACGCACGTACTCGCCGATCCTGGGACCGCGGCTGAACGGTGGTCCGGGCATCGCCGCGATCCGCGACACCGACGGTGGCGGGCTCGACGGCGACGTGGTGTGGGACCGCGCGGTCGGGCCGATGCAGTTCATCCCGGGGACCTGGCGCTCCTACGCGCACCGCGGAGCCGATCCGCACAACGTCTTCGACGCCGCGGTGACCTCGGGCCGGTACCTGTGCGCGGGCGGCGGGAACCTGCGCGACCGCGCGCAGCTGGCCGCCGCCCTCTTCCGCTACAACCCGTCGGAGACCTACGTCCGCACGGTCCTGGCCTGGGCGGACCGCTACGCCCGAGGCGTCGTCTCCACGCCGGGTCTGCCCCCGGGAGCGCCGGACCCGACGCCGTCTCTCGCGGAAGCCCCACCGGCCGGTGCGGCGGTCGCGATGGCGCCGCCCGGCGCCGCTCCCGCGGGCGCGCCGCCTCCCGCCCCTGCGCCAGGACCGGCGCCTGCCCCTGCGCCGGCTCCGGCCCCTGCGCCAGCGCCTCCGCCGCCGCCTCCGCCGGCACCCGCTCCGGAGCCGACGCCGACCCAGCCGCCGCCACCTCCGCCGAGCGAACCACCTCCACCCAGCGAACCGCCGCCGCCGAGCGAACCACCGCCTTCCAGCAGCACGCCACCGCCGGAACCCGCGCCCACGACGACGTCACCGGCGACGGCCACCACGACGGAACCCACGGGATAGCGACGAGGGCGCAGCGCGCGGACCCGCGCTGCGCCCTCGTCGGTCTCGCTGAGATCAGTACAGGTTCACCAGGGCGTCCTTGGTGAACGGGACGAGTTCGTGCTGGCGGTCCTCCAGGACCTTCTGGCTCCACAGCGGGTCGGCCAGCAGCGCGCGGCCGATCGCGACCATGTCGAACTCGTCGCGCTCGAAGCGCTCCAGCAGCCGCTCGATGCTCTCCACGCCAGCGCCCTTGCCCGCCAGCGAAGCGGCGTCGAAGATCGCGTCCAGGCCGACCGAACCGACGGTGATGACGGGCTTGCCGGTGACCTTCTTCGCCCAGCCCGCGACGTTGAGCTCCGAACCCGATTCCGGGAACTCCGGCTCCCAGTAGCGTCGGCCGGAGGCGTGGAAGGCGTCGACACCGGCGTCGGCCAGCGGCGTGAGGATCGCCGAGAGCTCGTCGGGGTTCTCGGCGAGCTTGGCGTCGTAGTTGTCGGCCTTCCACTGCGAGAAGCGCAGCACGACGGGGAAGTCGGGGGCGACGCGCTCGCGGATCGCCTTGACGATGTCGACCGCGAACCTGGTGCGCTCGACCGGGTCGCCGCCGAAGGCGTCGGTGCGCCGGTTGGTGCGCTCCCACAGGAACTGGTCGATGAGGTAGCCGTGCGCGCCGTGCAGCTCGACGCCGTCGAAGCCGATGCGCTCGGCGGCCCACGCGGCCTCCGCGAAGGCGTTGATCAGGTCGTCGATGTCCGACAGGGTCAGCGGGGAACCGGCGCCAGGCTCACCGTTCAGGCCGACGCCCGACGGGCCGACGACCGGGGCTTCGGGGAACGGGCCCGCGCCCGCCGGGCGCTGGATGCCCACGTGCCACAGCTGCGGCATGATCTTGCCGCCCTCGGCGTGCACGGCCTTGACCACGCGCGACCAGCCCGCCAGCTGCTCCTCGCCGTGGAAGCGGGGGATGTCACCGCTGAAGCCCGCCGAGGTGTGGTCGACGTAGGTGCCCTCGGTGATGATCAGGCCGGTGCCCGCGGCGGCGCGGCGCGCGTAGTACGCGGCGACGTCCTCGCCGGGGATGCCGCCCGGGGACTTCTGCCGCGTCATCGGCGCCATCACGATGCGGTTGGGCAGCTCGGCCGAACCGAGGGTGAACGGGCGGGCCAATGCCTGCGAAGCGCGACTGCTCACAGCGATGCTCTCCTGTCGGTGCGTTCCAGGAGTGAAGTCCCGGAGCTGAAGTGTGCAAGACAAACTTACATATTCGATTCAGGAAACTGCAACTGTGACAGTCGCTATTATGGGGGCGTTGTTAGACTTCGGTGCGACTCGCGGACGGAGGTGGAGGAGATGCTCGACATCCGGTTCTGCCGTGCGCTTCAGGTGATGATGCGGCTGGCCATCGCGGCCGAAGAGGGCGCCGAGGTGCGCAGCTCCACGCAGTTCGCCGAGGAGCTGAGCACCAACCCCAGCCTCGTGCGCAAGCTGCTCGTCCCGCTGCACGCCGAAGGTCTCGTGATCTGCACCAAGGGCCGCGGCGGCGGCGCCAGGCTGGGCAGGCCTGCCGAGGAGATCACGCTCGCCGACATCTACCGCTGCGCCGTCGGCGACAAGCCGCTGTGGGCGCGCTCACCCGACGGCGAGCACGTGTGCATGGTCGCCGCGCGCACCGGGGAGTTCTTCGCCAACCTCACCGCCGAAGCCGAACGAGCCGTGCTGGCCTCCCTCGGCGACCGGACCCTCGCCGACAGCGTTCGCGAGATCCGCGCGCTGGAACCGGCGCATCGATGATTTGCGGTTGACGCGGCGTCAACTGGTTGGCTGATCGCCATGAACCCGCTGGAGCACAGGCCGCTGACGATCGGCCAGGTCGCCGAGCTCGCCGACGTCTCACCCCGCACCGTTCGCCACTACCACCAGATCGGACTGCTCAGCGAGGCCGAGCGGGACTCCGCCGGTCGGCGCGTCTACCGGACCTCGGCGATCGCCCGCCTGCTGCTGATCCGCAAGCTCGTCGACCTCGGCCTGAGCCTGTCGCAGATCAAGGACGTCGCCGATGGGACCACCGAACTCGCCGACCTGCTCGACGGCGTCGAGCTCGACCTTGCCGAGCAGGAGCGGCGGATCGCCCGGCAGCGCGAGGCGCTGCGCCTGGTGCGCGCGGCCGGCGGCGCCCCGGCGTTGATCGGCGAGGTCGGCAACGAGAGCGAGCGGGTCGCGCGCGTGCGGCGCCACGCCGGTGTTCCCGGTGGCCAGCAGCGGGACATGCTGCTGCTCGTGGAGAAGGCGTTCGGCCCCCAGCGCGCCGTGCTGCAAGCCGCCACCGACAACCTCGCCGCAGCCGACGAACACCTGCGCGCGCTGACCGACCGGGTCACCGAGCACTACGACCACCTCGCCGCGGCCGACCCGGACGACCCGAGGGTCGAGCAGTGCGCCCAGGACCAGCTCGAACTGGCCGACGCCGTCCGCGAAGCCGAACTCGCGGCGGGCATCGACGGCGACGCCCTCTGGCGGGATCTCGCCGCCGAGGAGGAGCAGGACCCCGAGATCAAAGCCCTCGCCATCCAGGCGATGACTTCCGAGGTCCCGCAACTCTCACCGGCGCAGCACCAGGCGCTCCGCCGCTTCCTGCAGGAGGCCGTGGCCGCTCAGACGCGACCCGCGTAGTCCGGGGCCGCTTCGAGGCGGCTGTTGAGGGCCTCGGTGATGTCCTCCGGGAACGGGGAAGTGCGCCCCTGCTCTGAATCCACGTGCAGGGCGACGAGTTCGGTCGTGGCCCGCAGGACGTCGTCCACCACCATCTCGTGGCAGAGGCGCAGCTTCTTGGCGCCCACCTCGACGACCCTGGTGGTGATGAGCATCTCCGAGTCCGGAGGCACCTCGCGGAGGTAGCGGACGTGGGCCTCGACCGTGTAGAGCGAACAGCCGGTCCGCTTCAGGTGCTCGGAGTCCATGCCGATCCGCTCCATCAGGGCGTCGGTGGCGAAACCGAAGACCAGCACGTAGTAGGCCTCGCTGAGGTGACCGTTGTAGTCGATCCACTCCGGGCGGACCTGCTGCCGCATCATCATCGCGCCTCCCGGACCTCGTTGACCGCGCGCATCACCGCGATGACGGCCTTGTCCCGGTCGGCGACGAGCTCCGGGATGCTGCGGCCGTCGGCCGCTTCCTCGCACCCGTCGACCATGCGGTCGCGCAGCTCGGCGGTGAGCTCCGGCGCCTCCAGCCGGGTCCACGGCGACTTCAGCGACGGCCCGAAGTGGTCGAGCATGTGCGCCATGCCGCCCTCGCCTCCGGCGAGGTGGAAGGTCAGGCACGGCCCCAGCAGCGGCCAGCGCAACCCGGGACCCTCGGTGATGGAGGCGTCGATCTGCTCCACGGTCGCCTCGCCGCTGTCGACCATGTGCAGCGCCTCGCGCCAGATCGCCTCCTGCAGGCGGTTGGCGATGAAACCGGGCACCTCGCGGTCCATCTTGATCACGTGCTTGCCCGCGACCTCGAAGAACTCCGCCGCGAAGTCCACCGCCCACTGCTCGGAGGACTCACCGCCGACGACCTCCACCAGCGGGATCAGGTAGGGCGGGTTGAACGGGTGCCCGACCACCAGGCGGCCCGGGTTCGCGCACGCGGTCTGCATGTCGGTCATCGGGTAGCCCGAGGTCGACGAGGAGATCACCACGCCCGCCGGCGTCGCGGCGTCGATCTTGGCGAGCAGGTCCTGCTTGAGCGCGAGGTCCTCCGGCGCGCTCTCCTGCACGAACTCCGCTTCGGCGACGGCCTCTTCGAGGGTGTCGGCGACGGTGAGGTTGTCCCGGGAGGCGCCGTCGGCCAACCCGAGCTCCGTCAGCGCGGGCCAGGCGGCGTCGACGAGTCGACGGAGCTTCTCCGCCGCGTCCGGCGCCGGGTCCCACGCGGTGACCCGGTAGCCGCGGGCGAGGAAGTGCGCTGCCCAGCCGCCGCCGATCACGCCCGCGCCGATGCAGGCGACGTGGCGGACCCGCGATGCGCTCTCGTTGTCCACAGTGGATTCCCTTTCGGTTCAGGAGCGGGGCTTGAGGCCGAGCTTGGCGCGGGCCTGGTCCGGAGTGGCGATCTTGGCGCCCATGCCCTCGACGATGGTCACGGCGCGCTCGACCAGCTGCGCGTTGGTGGCCTTCACGCCGCGGCTCAGGTAGAGGTTGTCCTCCAGGCCGACGCGGACCTGCCCGCCGAGCAGCGCCGACTGCGCGACCCACGGGAGCTGGTTGCGGCCGATGGCGAAGCTCGCCCAGTTCGCGCCCTCCGGCAGCATGTTCACCATCGCCTGCAGCACACCGGGATCGACCGGAGCGCCGTAGGGGATCCCCATGCACAGCTGGAACAGCGGCGGGGCGTCGATGAGGCCCTCTTCGATCATCTTCTTGGCGAACCACAGCTGGCCGGTGTCGAAGATCTCCAGCTCCGGCTTCACGCCCAGCTCCTGGATGCGCTTGGCGCCCGCGCGCAGCATGTCCGGGGTGGAGATGTAGAGCTGGCTGCCGTCGCCGAAGTTCAGCGAACCGCAGTCCAGCGTGCAGATGTCCGGCAGCAGCTCCTCGACGTGCGGCAGCCGTTCCAGGCCGTTGACCAGGTCGGTTCCGTCGACCGGCTTGAGCGGGTCGTCCTGGTCGATGAACAGGTCACCGCCCATGCCCGCGGTCAGGTTCAGCACCACGTCCACACCGGACTCGCGGATCCGCCGCACCGTCTCCCGGTAGACCGACACGTCGCGCGTGCCCTGGCCGGTCTCGATGTCGCGCACGTGCACGTGGACCACGGCCGCGCCCGCGTTCGCCGCCTCCACCGCCGACTGCGCGATCTGCTCCGGGCTGACCGGCACGTGCGGGCTCTTGCCGACGGTGTCGCCGGCGCCGGTGAGCGCCGCGGTGATGATGACCTCTTCGTTCATCGGTCTTCCTTCAAGTTCGTTGCGGTGCGGACCATCTCGCGTCGGATGGACTCGTGGGGCGCCCGGCGCATCGGCTCCGCGGAGCGGCCGGGGGAGTGGCGGTGGATCGTGGCGGCTGACGTGGCGCGCGTGCGCGACGCGCCGGCGATCGCGTGCCGGGCCGCTTCCTGGAGCCGGGGCCGAACCCGCGCGACCCACCCGCCATCCGACACGCATCGGACCGTACCGACCCCATGCGCAAATCGCAACATTCAACTGAGGAATCAGTCAGTCGCAACGGTGTCCGAACGCGGCGGTGATCGGGTTGTGGAGGTGATCGAAGGCGTCAGGGGGAGGTGTGGCGGTAGCCCTCGACGGCGACCCGGGCGGCCTGGGCGGATTTCCGGACGACGAGGTCCGGGGTGTAGCCGTGCTTGGTGAAGACGCCGTTGAGCCAGAAGGTGCCGTAGCCGTGGGCCTGGGTGAACAGCTGCTCCATCAGCTCCAGGGCATCGGCCGGGGCGGCCACCGCCATGGTGCGCAGGAGGAACTGGTCGGTGAGGCGGCGGGTCTGGTCGTGCAGCTCGGCGTAGCGGGCGCCCTGCAGGACCTCGGCGTTGATCAGGTCCATCCCGACCCGCTGCCGGATCAGGTACCCGGTGTAGGTGCCCGCGGCGGCGGCGAGCCCCTCCACGGGGTCGGTGTGCTCTCCCGCCGCCTGCTCGACCTCGTCGGCGAGCTGGCGGGCGACCTCGGTGGCCACGGCGGCGACGAGGCTCTCCCGCTCGGGGAAGTGCCGGTAGGGAGCGCCGGGGCTGACCTTGGAGCGGCGGGCGGCCTCGGCGACGGAGAAGCTCTCGACGCCGCGTTCGGCGATGAGCTCCAGCGAGACTCGCACGAGCTCGGCGCGGAGGTCGCCGTGGTGGTACTTGCCGCCCATGTCCTGGATCACATCTTTCGCTTGGAATATGTAAGAGCCCTCTCACGTCCCAATGTAAGAAGGCTCTTACATCGAGAGCTCGTGCACAAGCTGTTCCATGGAGGGTTCATGAGCACGATCACGAACGCTATCGCCGTTCCGTCCCCGGGGGCACCCCTGGAGCAGACGACGATCACGCGACGTGACCTGCGGCCGGACGACGTGCTGATCGACATCGCCTACGCCGGCATCTGCCACAGCGACATCCACCAGGCCCGCGAGGACTGGGGCACCGCCATCTTCCCGATGGTCCCGGGCCACGAGATCGCGGGCACCGTCGCCGCCGTCGGATCGGCGGTGACCGAGTACCAGGTCGGCGACCGCGTCGGCGTCGGCTGCATGGTCGACTCCTGCGGTGAGTGCGAGTACTGCCAGGCCGGGACCGAGCAGTTCTGCGTCAAGGGCAACGTCCAGACCTACAACGGCGTCGGCTTCGACGGCGAGAACACCTACGGCGGCTACAGCCAGCAGGTCGTGGTCAAGGACGCGTTCGTCTGCGGGATCCCGGAGGGCATCGGCCTCGACGTCGCCGCCCCGCTGCTGTGCGCGGGCATCACCACCTACTCGCCGCTGCGGCAGTGGGGCGCCGGCCCCGGCAAGAAGGTCGCCGTCGTCGGCCTGGGCGGTCTCGGCCACATGGCCGTGAAGCTGGCCGCCGCGATGGGCGCCGAGGTGACGGTGCTCAGCCAGAGCCTGAAGAAGCAGGAGGACGGCCTCAGGCTCGGTGCGAAGGACTACTACGCCACCAGCGACGAGTCGACCTTCGAGACCCTGGCGGGCCGCTTCGACCTGATCCTCAACACGGTCTCGGCCGAGCTGCCCATCGACTCCTACCTGGGTCTGCTGCGCGTCGGCGGAGCCATGGTCAACGTCGGTGCCCCGGGCACGCCGCTGTCCTACAGCGCGTTCTCGCTGATCGGCGGCAACAAGTCGCTGGCCGGTTCGATGATCGGCGGCATCGCCGAGACCCAGGAGATGCTGGACTTCTGCGCCGAGCACGGCATCGGCGCGGAGATCGAGACCATCTCGGCGGACCAGGTCAACTCCGCCTACGAGCGCGTCACCGGCAGTGACGTGCGCTACCGCTTCGTCATCGACACCGCCACCATCGGCGCCTGACGAAGGACCGAGGAGAACCCCGGGGGCGCCGAACGCGGGACGCGGCGCCCCCGGGCTCTCCCGCTCAGTCCGGCCGGTAGACGTGAAGCGCGCCGTCGCGGGCGGCGAACTCGAAAACGGTTCCCTTGAGCGAGACCTCGCCGTCGCGGGCCAGCGCCACGGGCGCGCCCAGCACCTCGACCCGAACCCGGTCGCGCTCCTCCTGCACGTAGGCGCGGTTGTGGAACAGCGCCCCGGTCAGGGCTCCCGCGACGAACCGGGTCCGGGAGAACGGCAGGTCCGCGCGGATGTAGCGGACGTCCAGCACGCCGGTGTCCAGCCTCGGCCGCCAGGTCGGAGCCAGACCCTTCGGCTGATACCCGTTGCCACCGGCGAAGAACAGCCAGATCCTGCGGTCGATCCCGTTGATCCGCACCGGGATCGGCTCGGCGCTGGCCAGCACCCGCACCAGCGCCGCCGCTCCGGCGGGCCACTTCCCCCAGCGGTGCTCCCACTTCTCGCGCAGCCGCACCATGTCCGGGTAGCCGCCGAGGCTCGCGGTGTTGACGAACCACTGCTGCGGCAGGTCGTCGACCTTGACCGTGCCCAGGTCCACGTTCACCGCCGAACCGGCGCGCAGCGCCCGCACGGAGTCGTCGGTGCTGTTCACGCCGAGATCGCGCGCGAAGTGGTTGAGCGTCCCGCTCGGCACCACCAGCAGCGGCAGCCCGCGCACTGCGGCGACCGCGGCCGCTGCCGCGACGCTGCCGTCCCCACCGGCGACGCCGAGCGCCTTCGCGTCGCCGGTGGCGTCGAGGTGCTCGTGCAGCTGATCGGCCAGATCGGTGCCGGGCAGCGGGCGGACGAAGTCGGCGCGCGGCAGCAGTCCGGTGAGCTCGGCGGTGGGATCCCGGGCGGGGTCGCCGGAGGAGGGGTTGACCAGCAGCACCAGACCCTCGCCCTCCTCCATCGCGACGGTGCGCGCGCTGGGCCTGGCGATGCTCGGCGTGGAGGGGCGCACCGGCCACCAGCGGCTGGTGGCGGCGGCGACGCCGGTGCCGATCGCGGCGCCGAAGAGCACGTCGGTCGGCCAGTGGACCCCGGTGTGCACCCGCGAGTACGCCACGGCCCCGGCCAGCGGGAGCAGCGCCAGGCCCATCTCCGGGGATTCCATCCACACCGCGGTGGTGAACGCTGCCGCCGAGGCCGCGTGACCGGACGGGAACGAGGACGACGACGGCGGCGTGCTCAGCCTGCGGCGCACGGGCAGGAGGTTGGCGGCCGGACGACGGCGGGGGAGCAGGGGCTTGCCGATGCCGTTGGTCACGGCGCTGGTGAACGCGATGGCGCTGGCTCCGCGCAACGCCGCACGCCGGAGCCGTCCGCGCCTGGTCGCCAGCACGGCGGCGACGCCGAGCCACAGCTTGCTGTGGTCGGCGAGGTGGGTGAGCCGGCGCAACGCCGGGTCGGCGGTGCTGCGCGGCCACGACGCCGAGCGCAGCACGAAGTCGTGGTCCGCGGATTTCAGTCGCCGGATCACGCGAACGCTGTTGAGCACGTCGCGACCCTAGCCCGTGCGGCTGGAGCTCAGCGACCGTCGGTGTCGCGGAAGATGACCCAGCGCATGACGCTGTACATGTACACCGCTTCGCACAGGCCGGCGATGAGCCGCGACACGTGGTACTGCGTGCCCAGCGCCGCCAGGCCGCTGCCGAGGCCGAGGATGAACGCCAGGTAGTTGATCAGGATCGCCAGCGCGTAGAGCGCGGCCTGCGGTCCGACGGGCGCGTGCGAGCGGAAGTTCAGCGCCCGGTTGAGCACGAAGCTCAGCGCGAAGGCGATCAGGTAGGCGACCGTGAACGCCACCGGGACCGGCCAGTGCAGCACGCTGCGGAACAGCGTGAGCAGCAGCAGGTCGAAGGCGAAGGTGGATCCGTTGATCAGCGCGAAGCCGAGGAGGCTGGGCGCGACGACGCGGGAGAGCCCGAAGGGGAGTCTTCGCGTCACGGCTTCCATCGCGGCGTGGAACCGCTGCCCTCGGTCGGGCTGGGAGGACTGCTGTGCGATCGGCTCGGCCTGCTGCCCGGCGCTCATGACCCAACGATGGCATGCCCGCATGCACGCGACCCGCCGAGGGGTCGTGCGCGTGGCGATGACACCTATCGCTTCAGTGCAAAGTGAAATTGAGCCTAAAATTCGGTGAAATCGCGGGAATCGCAATTCGATCCACAATGGAATGCGAATGGAATTCGACGCTTTCGGATGCAGATGTCGACCCCGCCGTGAAGATCGACATCGGATGGCGCATAATTGGTTCTCGGCAGCGCGTGCTCTCCTGCCCCAATTTTGCTCTTTACCTACTTTTCGCTGGTGAGAACTGTGTCCAAGCACGCTCAGCCCCGCCCGGAGGCCGGTATTTCCCGGATCGCCGAAGGTGGGCGCACCTGTCCGCTCCCGTCCGACATGATCGCCCTGCACGGTCCGTGGGGCACCCGCCGAGCCAAGCGCCGATTGGTCTCGACCGGCGTCGTCACCGCAGACGTCGGCGCCCGCGCCTGACCGTCCGTTCCTGCGGCGAGGGGAAGGCCGCCGCGAGGCCGGTTCCACGTCTCGCGGCGGTGCCGCTCGGTCCCGGACACCCCTGTGGGGTGTGACCCGCGACCTGGCGGCGGTAGAAAGGACGCCATCGGTGTCCCCGAACTTCGCAGGAGGCGGACCATTCGCATCGAGCGGCCTGTCACCAAAGCCGCCCTGGTGGTCAACGTGCACTCGCGCACCGGAGGCAAGGCCTACGCCTACGCCCTCGACCGGTTGCGCGAGCTCGGCGTACCCCTGGGCGCCACCTACCCGCTGCACGACCCGTCGCGACTGGTCGAAACCGTCGACTCGGCGGCCAAGAGCGGCCACGACCTGATCATCGTCGGCGGCGGAGACGGCAGCGTCAGCTCGGTGGTCGACTGCCTGGCGCACCGCGACGTCCCGCTCGCGCTGCTGCCGTTGGGCACGGCCAACGACTTCGCCCGCACCATGCACATCCCCGACGACCTCGACGGGGCCTGCCGGACCATCCTGGGCAGCCACATCGTCGACGTCGACCTCGGGCTCTGCGGGGACAACTACTACGTCAACCGCGCCTCGGTCGGCATCGGCGCCGAAGTCGCGCAGGCCATGTCGCCCCGGCTCAAGCGCTACGTCGGCCCGCTGGCCTACCCGGTGGCCACCGCCAAGGCGTTCCTCAAGCACCGGCCCTTCGGCGCCAAGCTGACCTTCCCGGACGGAGACCACGAGGACCGCGAGCACGACAAGCTGCTCCAGGTCTCGGTCGCCAACGGTCGCTACTTCGGCGGCGGGCAGCTGGCCGCCAGCGACTCCGGCATCGACGACGACGCGCTGGACGTCACGGTCATCAAGCAGGGCAACCTCCGCCAGCTCGCCGACGTCGTGCGCGGGCTCAAGACCGGCAAGTCCAGCGATCAGGTCGAGCACATCCGGACCCGCGCGGTGCGGATCGACACCGAGGAGCCGCTGCCGATCAACATCGACGGCGAGGTCGTCTCCAGCACTCCGCAGACCTTCGAGGTTGCGCGCAACGCCCTGCACGTGGTCGTGCCGCGCACCTGGACCGACGGCGAAGCGCCGGAGTAGATCAGCTGTAGGGGGACGGGGTCGGCAGGTCACCGCGCAGGGTGTACCGGCCGACCTCGACCCGCTTGTAGGCCACCGGGTCGTGCAGGCTGTGGGTGCGCAGGTTGCGCCAGTAGAGGTCCATGCCCACCGAGTTGGCCGTGGCGCGAGCGCCGGTGAGCTCGAAGACCCGGTTGGCGATCTCCAGGCCCACGTCGATCGCGCGCTGCTTGGCGGCTGAGACGAGAACCGCTGCGCGACCCCGCTGTTCGCGCGTCACCGAATCGCGGTCGGCGTGCAGCAGCTGCGCGAGGTTCGCCCCCGCCGCGTCGGTGAGCGTCTCGGCCGCCCACAGCTTGGACTGCAGGTCGCCGTACCCCTCCAGCACGTAGAACTCCTCGGTGCCGGAGTTCTTGCCCTCGCCGCCGTAGGGCCAGGCGCGCGTGTGACCGCGGGTGTAGGTGACGCCGGCGCGCAGCGCCGCCTGGGCGATGCCGAGGTAGAGGTTGGCGAACACCAGGTGCAGCGCGGGCACGTGCAGGGTGCTGAAGGCCGACGGGCGGAACTGCTTGTCGACGTACCCGGCGGCGCCGGACCACGGCACCCGGACGTCGGTGATCTCCACGCTGCCGGAGACGGTGAGCCGCTGGCCGAGGTTGTTCCAGTCGTCGCCGAAGGTGATCCCGTCCTGCTGGGCGGGCACGACCGCGAACACGCTGCTCCCGCTGGTTTCCAGCGTTCCCTCCATGACCAGCAGGTCGGCGACCTTGCTCCCGGTGGAGAAGAACTTCTTGCCGCGGTAGAGCAGGGTTTCGCCCTCATCGGTGACGACGAGGTCGTGGTCGCGCGGGTTGACCACGCCGCCGAAGAAGTGGCCGCGGGTGGTGTAGAGCTCGTCGACCTCGGCGATCTGTGCGGGAGTGCCGACCAAGCGCATCGCCCACGCCCACACGTAGTGGTGGCCGAGCAGCTGTCCGATCGAGCCGTCCCCGGCGGAGACCTCGCGCACCACGCGGCAGGCGGTGGTCCAGTGCTGCTCCGCGCCGCCGTGCTCCGCGGGCCCCAGCAGGGTGACGAGCCCGGAGTCCTTGAGCAGCTGAACTTCTCGCGTCGGCACCGCACCGGCCCGGTCGCGCTCGACGGCGTCGGCGGCGAGGACTCCCGCGACTTCGCGCGCTCGCGCGATCCACCCTTCGGCGGACGATGGCTTGGACTGATCGGACCAACGTGAAATCTCGTTGCTGCTCAAGGCCATCCCCTCCGAGCGAAGCGAAAATGCCACGACGAGAGGCACAATAGCGCCCGCGTCGTCGCGGTCTCCCCGCGCCCGGCGAACTTCCCGGCCTCAGGTGAGAGCGGCGTCGCGGGTTTCGGTGCGGTCCGTCGCCGGCGGCGGGGGAGGGGAGAGCTGGGAGATCTCCTCGCGGAGGTCGGGCGTCATGTCGATGTCGAGCGCCGCCAGCGAGTCGGCGAGCTGGTCGAGATCGCGGCCGCCGATGATGGGGGCGGTGACCGCCGGGGCCGACATCGCCCAGGCGACGGCGAGCGTGGCCGGTTCGACGCCCTGCTGGGCGCAGAAGTCGGTGAACTTCTCGGCGGTGACGTAGTCGGACTCCTGCCCGTAGCGGCGGGCGTAGCGCTCGTTGTCGACGAGACGTCCGGTCTCGGGGCGGCGGCTGGTCCCGTACTTGCCGGTGAGCAGACCGCCGCCGAGCGGGCTGTAGGTGATGACGCCGAGCTTCTCGGATTCGGCCAGCGGCATGATCTCCACTTCGGCCTGCCTGCGGACGAGGTTGTACATCGGCTGGATCAGCTCGAAGCGCGCCAGCCGGTCCTTGGCCGAGATCCCCAGCGCCTTGGCGATCTGCCAGGCCGCCCAGTTGCTCACCGCCGGGTAGCGGATCTTGCCCTGCCGTTGCAGGTCGTCGAGCGCGCGCAGGGTTTCCTCGATCGGGGTGTGCGCGTCGAAGGCGTGCACGAAGTAGAAGTCGATCCACTCGGTGCCCAGGCGTCGCAGGCTGGCCTCCACGGCGCGCACGAGGTACCGGCGGGAGGAGCCCTGGGCGTTGATGTCGGGTCCGGTGGGGAAGAACGCCTTCGAGGTGAGCACGACCTCGTCGCGGCAGTCGGCGATGAGCCTGCCGAGGATCTCCTCGGAGCGCCCGCCCGCGTAGACGTCGGCGGTGTCGAAGAAGTTGAGGCCGAGCTCGCGCGCCTGCTGGAACATCTCGGCCGAGGTCTGCTCGTCGGCTTCGGCGCCGAACGACATCGTTCCCAGGCACAGCGGCGACACGCGAACGCCGGTCGCCCCGACGGTCCGGTACTCCATCACGTTCCTCCCGTGGTCGGTCGGATCACAGTGTCACCCATCGGTCACGCGCCGTCAGGATTTCCGCGCTGCGTGGTCGCGGTGCCCGCTGAACCGGATGGACGTGCTCCGGAAGAAGGCGTTTTCCCAGTTCGGAGGCTGGGAAGGTGCCCGGGGGTCCAGGGCGGATCACACGTCCGGGTTAGCCTGGTCGGGGTTTTTCCCGAGCAGAAGGGCTACGCGTGGCAGAGGTGGGCGCGCTGCTCGCCGATCGGTACCGGCTGGAGCGGCGACTGGGCAGCGGCGGCATGGGCGTGGTGTGGCTGGCCGCCGACGAGCTGCTGGGACGCCCCGTCGCGGTCAAGCAGCTCAACCCCAGCGCGGCGTCGACCCCCGAGCTCGTCGAAGTGGCCCGGCAGCGGGCGATGCGCGAGGGCCGCATCGCTGCGCGCCTGCACCACCCGAACGCGGTGGCGGTGCACGACGTGATCGAGCAGGACGGCTTCCCCGTGCTGATCATGGAGTTCCTGCCCTCGCGCAGCCTCGCCGAGGTCCTGGAGGAGAAGGGGCGCATGACGCCCGGTGCGGTGGCGAGCATCGGCGCGCAGACGGCCGCCGCCCTCGACGCGGCCCACGCCGCCGGGATCACCCACCGCGACGTGAAGCCGGGCAACATCCTGCTCAGCGACGACGGCACCGCCAAGATCACCGATTTCGGCATCGCCCACGCCGTCGACGACGTCGCGGTCACCCAGACCGGCGTCATCGCGGGCACGCCCGCCTACCTGTCTCCCGAGGTCGCTCGCGGGCGGGCGCCCACGCCCGCCTCCGACGTCTACGCGCTGGGCGCGACGCTCTACGCCGCGGTCGAGGGCGTGCCCCCGTTCGGCGAGGGCGCGGAGAACTCGATCGCCCTGCTGCACGAGGTCGCGGCGGGGCAGATCCGCCCGCCGCAACTGGCCGGCGTGCTGGCCCCGGTGCTGACCAGGATGCTGCACGTCGACCCCGCTCAGCGGCCGACGCCCGCGCAGGCGAGCGAGGCGATGCAGGCCGTGCTCTCCGGAGCCCCGTCGCCGCTCCCGCCGATCACCGACCCGGACCTCACGCAGCCGGTGGCCCGGGTGCAGGCCGGTTCGCCGAGCCAGGACACCCGCCTCGACAACGTTCCGGTCCCCGCGTCGCAGCCCGCTCGCTCGCGGCGCTGGATCTACGCCGCCGCCGGTGCCGCCGCGGTGGTGCTGGTCCTGCTGGCCTTCCTGCTGCCCTCGGCCGAGAAGGAGCAGCCGGTGGAGCGGTCCGCCACGGCCGCCGAGCTCGAACGCGTAGTCTCGGACTACTACGCGCTGCTGCCCGAGCACCCCGCCAACGCGTGGACGCGGTTGGGCACCGGCTTGCAGGCGCAGGGCCGCGCGGGCTACGAGGGCTTCTGGTCGAGCGTGGCCGACGTGCGCGTCGTCGAGCCGCCGAAGACCAGCGCGCCCAACACCGTCCTGGTCGGAGTCGAACTCCACATGACCGACGGGTCCCGCATCACCGAGCGCCACCAGCTCGGACTGCGCGGCTCCCAGCAGCCGCTGATCGTGTCCGACGCGGTCCTGAACTCCACGACCAGCACGCCACCGCCCCCTCCGCCTCCGCCGCCCGCGCGGACCGAGCGTCCCCAGCCGCCCGACGGGGACAAGCAGGAGGAACGCAGGGGGCGCGAGGACCGCAAGGGCGAAGAGGACAAGAGGGGCGAGGACAGCTGACCCTCGCAACCCCCGGACGGGAGGGCGGAGTCGTGCGCACGCTGCTGGTCGACAACCACGACTCCTACACCTACAACCTGTTCCACCTGCTGGCCCGGGTCAACGGCTGCGAGCCGCACGTGGTCACCAACGACGCCTCCGTCGACCTCGACGACTACGACAACGTCGTCCTCTCACCCGGACCTGGAACGCCTGAACGTCCGCGCGATTTCGGCATCTGCGCCGACGTCCTGGACAGGGCCACCGTTCCGGTGCTGGGCGTGTGCCTCGGGCACCAGGGCCTGGCGGTGAGCGAGGGCGCGCGCGTCGTGCAGGCCCCGGTCGCGCGGCACGGTCACATCACCCGCGTCGCGCACGACGGCGACGTGATGTTCGCCGGGATTCCCACCGGGTTCGGGGCCGTGCGCTACCACTCGCTGTGCGTGGCCGAGCCGGTGCCCGAGGAGCTGCTGGTCACCGCGCGGGCCGAGGACGGGGTGGTGATGGCCTTGCGGCACAGGCGGTTGCCGCGCTGGGGCGTGCAGTTCCACCCGGAGTCCGTCGAGTCCGAGCACGGCGAGCGGCTGCTCGCGAACTTCCGCGATCTCGCCACCCGCAGCACACCTCGGACCGCGCGACGAGCGCCGCGAAGGGTCCTGCCGCAGAGGAGGTTCCGCGCCAACGTCGTGGAGCTCGACGGGGCGGTCGACACCGAATCGGCGTTCACGCGGCTGTTCTCCGAGTCGGAGAACGCGTTCTGGCTGGACAGCTCCCGGGTCGAGGAGGGGCTGTCGCGGTTCTCCTTCCTCGGCGACGATTCCGGTCCGCTCAGCGAAACCCTCGTCTACCGCGTCGGTTCCGGCGACGAGCCGGTCCTCGACCGGTTGCAGGGGGAGCTGGCGCGCCGCGAGATCGAAGCACCGCCGCTGCCGTTCGACTTCACCGGTGGTTACGTCGGCTACTTCGGGTACGAGCTCAAGGCCGACTGCGGCTCGCCCAACCGGCACCGCTCGCCGACGCCGGACGCGGTGTGGATCTTCGCCGACCGCTTCGTCGCCGTCGACCACCAGCAGCAGCGCACCTACCTGGTGGCGCTGAGCGAGGGCGAGGACCGGTCCGGTGCGGTCGACTGGCTCGCCGACACCGCCGCGCGACTGGCAGACCCGGTCCGGCTCGACGAACCCGGCGGCGGTGAGGCCGACGGCGTCGAGTCCGCGTTGGCCCGCGACCGCGCCGAGTACGTGCGCGACGTGCTCCGGTGCAAGCAGCACCTGCTGGCCGGTGAGAGCTACGAGATCTGCCTGACCAACTCGGCGGACCTGCCCGCCGCGGAACCGGCGTTGCGGACCTACCGGCGCCTGCGCCGCCGGAATCCCGCGCCGTACTCCGCTTTCCTGCGCGCGGGCGGTGTCGAGGTGGCGTGCTCCTCGCCGGAGAGGTTCCTCAAGATCACCTCGGACCGGGTGGTGGAGGCCAAGCCGATCAAGGGCACCGCGCCGCGCGGCGAGAACCCCGAGGAGGACGCGCGCATCCGGCGTGAGCTGGCGGCCGATCCGAAGACGCGGGCCGAGAACCTGATGATCGTCGACCTGATGCGCAACGACCTCGGCCGGGTGTGCGCGGTGGACACGGTGCACGTGCCCGAGCTGATGGCGGTGGAGACCTACGAGACCGTGCACCAGCTGGTCTCGACGATCCGCGGTGCGCTGCGCCCCGAGCGCGACGCGATCGACTGCGTGCGCGCCTGCTTCCCGGGCGGATCGATGACCGGGGCGCCCAAGCCGCGCACGCTGGAGATCATCGGAGAGGTCGAGGACCGGGCGCGCGGCGTGTACTCCGGCACCATCGGCTACCTGGGCTGTTCGGGCGTGGCCGACCTCAACATCGTCATCCGCACGATGGTGCTCGTCGACGGGCGCTGGCAGGTCGGCGCCGGTGGCGCGATCGTGCTGGCGTCGGATCCGGAGGACGAGTTTGACGAGATGCTGCTCAAGGCCGCCGCACCGACGCGCGCGCTGCCGCCGTCAGTCGGGAGCGCGCATGGCGGTGGCCAGCAGCGCCGCGGCCGGGCCGGTGAGCTGAAGTCCTGAGCGCCAGACCGCGTGCAGCGGTCGTCGCAGGTCCAGGTCGGCGACCGGGACCTCCACGAGCCGCTTCTCGGCGAGGTCGGAGGCCACCGCGAGCGTGCTGAGCACCGCCGGACCGGCGCCTGCGACCACCGCGTTGCGCACCGCCGTGGTGGAGCGCAGCTCCAGCAGCGGAGCCACCGGGGTGGCGCCGACGTCGGCCAGCGCCCGGTGCAGCGTCTCCCGGGTGCCCGAGCCGTGTTCGCGCACGATCACCGGCGTGGCGGCCAGTTCGCTGGGGGTCAGCGGTCGCCGCAGCTTCGCCCAGGGGTGTCCGGGCGGGGCGATGACGACCATGCGGTCGCGGGCGACGTAGCGAACCGAGACGCCCTCGGGCGGGTCGGGGGTTTCGATGAAGCCCAGATCGGCCTGGCCGTGCCGGACCGCTTCGGCCACCGCCGCGGAGTTGGTGACGTCGAGCTCCAGGTGGACCTCGGGCAGGGCTTCTCGAAGCCGGCTGATCCAGCGCGGCACGAGGTACTCGGCGACGGTCATGCTCGCCGCCACCCGCAGCTTGGACTCCTGCTGGGCGCGCAGCGCCCGGACGCCGTTCATCAGCCCGTCGACGTGCGCGAGGACCTCGCGCGCCCAGCCGCACACCATCTCCCCGGCGGGGGTGGGCGTGCAGCCCTGGCGGGTGCGTTCCAGCAGCGCCAGGCCGAGCTGGCGTTCCAGCCGGTTGAGGCGCTTGCTCGCCGAGGGCTGGCTGATGCGCAGCTCGGCGGCGGCGGCCCCGATGCTGCCCAGCTCGCCCACCAGCACCAGCAGGCGCAGGGATTCCGAATCGGGCGCGGTCATGCCCGAAGGGTAGGTCCTGGGCAGGCTCACTGGGGAGCGGGCATTCCGCTGGGCTATGACGACCTGCGCCGACGACGGCTACAAGGGGGCCGCCCGGTCGGCGAACGTGACCGGTGTGAAGATCCTGACCAGCGCTGATACCCACCTCGTTCCGGGACTCGTGCTGACCGGCGCGGCCGTGGCCGCGGCGATGCTGGTGTCCTCGCAGGTTCCGGTGCTCAGCGCGCTGACCGTCGCGGTCGCGCTGGGCGTGGTGGTCGGGAACCTCCCGAACCTGCCCGAGCGGGTTCGGCCGGGACTCGCGTGGGTGGCGCGCATCCCGCTGCGCGCGGGCGTGGTGCTGCTCGGGTTGCAGCTGAGCGTCGGGCAGATCCTCGGGCTGGGCGCGGGCACGGTGCTGGCCGTGCTGATCACCGTGGTGGCGACCTTCGCCGGGACGCTGTGGCTCGGCCGGGTGCTGGGAGTCTCGCGAGGTCTGTCGCTGCTGGTGGCGACCGGGTTCTCGATCTGCGGGGCGTCCGCCGTGGCGGCCGTCGAGGGAGTGGTGGACCGCGAGGACGAGGACGTGGCGACCAGCGTGGCGATGGTGACGGTCTTCGGGACCGTCGCGATGATCGCGCTGCCGGTGACCTTCGCGGGCACCGGTGTCGGCGCCGACCTCGGCGGGCGGATCGCCGGGGCGGCGGTGCAGGAGGTCGCTCAGGTCGTGGCCGCCGCCTCGCCGCTGGGTGCCTCGGCGGTGACGCTGGCGGTGGTGGTCAAGCTCAGCCGCGTGGTGTTGCTGGCCCCCCTGGTGGCCGGCGTGAGCCTGCTCGGCCGGCGGCGCGCGACGGCGACGCGACCGCCGATCATGCCGATGTTCGTGGCCGGATTCCTGGTGACCGTGGCGCTGCGCAGCAGCGGGGTTCTGCCGGATTTCGTCGTCGACGTGTCCCGGCCGGTCACCACGCTGCTGCTCACCGCCGCGCTGTTCGCGCTGGGCACGGCGGTCCGCGTCGGGGCGCTGCTGCGCACGGGACCGCGCGCGTTCGCGCTGGGCACCTGCTCGACGATCCTCGTCGTCGCACTGGCCACCACGACGATGGGCCTGCTCAGCCAATAGCGGGCAGCAGCCTGCGCAGGGCGCCGTCGGCGGCCGTGGCGAGCTCGTCGAGGTCCATGCCGGTGCGCCCGAGTGCGACGATGCCGAGCTGGGCGGCCAGGACGGCCCGGGCGAGTTCCTCGGCGTCCGCGTCCGGGTCTACGTCGCCCTCGCGCTGGGCGCGGTCGAGCGCCTCGGTCAGCACCCGCGTGGTCGCCTCGTAGCTGCGGCGGGCCTCGGCGGCGACGTCGGGCATGCTCATGGCCAGCTCGGCGGTGGTGTTGGCCAGCAGGCAGCCGCGCCGGGCGCCCGTCACGTCGCTCCCCGGACCGCGCACGAAGTCGCGGACGAAGTCCACACCCCGCTTCGCCGCGGCCAGGCGCTCGCGGAGCATGCGGTCGTTGGCCTCGTCGTAGTCGCGCAGCACGCGCAGGAACAGGCTCCGCTTGTCGCCGAACGCGCCGTAGAGGCTGCCCTTGCCGAGTCCGCTGGCGCGCATGAGGTCGTCCAGCGACGTCGCCGCGTAGCCCTTGTCCCAGAACTCCTGGCGGACCGCCGCGACGACACCGGCTTCGTCGAACTCCCGGGGTCGTGGCACGGCACGAGAATACGACTTCTTGACCGAACGGTCCAGAACGGGCAGAGTTGTGGACGGAACAGTCCATAATTCAGGGAGGTGGGCGGCATGGCCGTCCTGCAGGACAAGGTCGCCGTGGTCACCGGTGGTAGCAGCGGAATCGGGCTCGCGATCGCGCGAGCGTTCCGCGACGAGGGCGCGACGGTGTTCATCACCGGCCGCCGGAAGGAGGTGCTCGACGAGGCGATCGCCGAGCTCGGCGAGGACGTCACCGCCGTGGTCTGCGACTCCTCGAAGCTCGCCGATCTCGACGCCCTCTACGAGGCGGTCCGAGAGCGGGCGGGGCACGTCGACGTGGTGGTCGCCAACGCCGGCATCGGCATCGACGCGCCGTTCGGCGAGGTCACCGAGGTGCAGTTCGACGCCCAGTTCGGCGTCAACGTCAAGGGAACGGTCTTCACCGTCCAGAAGGCGCTGCCGCTGCTGCGGCCGGGCGCGTCGATCATCCTCACCGGATCGACCGCCGCGACGCACCCGCAGCCCGGCCTGGAGATCTACGCGGCGACCAAGGCCGCGGTGCACCACCTGGCGCGCGGCTGGGCGCACAGCTCCGGTGCGCGCGAGTTCCGGGTCAACGCGGTCTCGCCCGGCATGGTCCCCACACCGGGCCTGCTCGACCTCGTCGACGCCGAAACCCGGGAGCAGGCCCAGCGAACGATCCCGTTGGGCCGCCACGGCAAGCCCGAGGAGATCGCGGCGGCCGCGGTCTTCCTGGCCTCGGACGCCGCCAGCTATGTCAACGGCTCGGTGCTCGCCGCCGATGGGGGAGTCGGGCAGGTCTGACTCGCCGGTCGAAGTCCCCCGGTCGTGATCGTCTGGCCGTGCGCGGCGCAGATCCGGCCGGTCAAGAAGTCGGGGACTACCGGGTCCGGGTCGGCGCACAGGTCCGCCGGCACCCGGACCCGGTGGTCCCGGCCGGCGGCATCGCGGACGGTCGACAGCACCACGCCGCTGGTCGAGATCCCGCCGACAGCAGGGTGTTCACCCCGCGCTCGCGCAGCCGCGCGTCGAGGTCGGTGGTGGAGCACGCGCCCACGCGGGTCTTGCGGACCTCGTGCGTCCGCAGGATGGGATGGTCGATCCGGCTGTTGACACCTGCGGTGGGCACTGGTGGCATGAGTGCGTGCTCCCCGCGGATCTGCTGACCAAGCGCCGCCACGTCGACCTGGTTCGCGTGGCCGCGCAGGCGTGTCGCATCCGCTGATCCGCAGCGCTCTTCTCCCTCTTCTCATTCGGCGCAGCCGCGTCTGGTTCAGGCTGCCGCGCGCCGTTTTCCGCTGCCTTCGAGGAGCCCACCCATGGCAACCACGTCCACCGCTCCCACCCCGGTGGCCGCCGTGCTGCGCGACGACGCCGACGCGCTCGTGCAGGCACGCCGGCTGGCCGACTCGTTCGCGGTCGAGGCCGCTGACCGGGATCGGGAGCGCCGCATCCCGCGCGCCGAGCTCGCCGAGCTGTCGGCCAGCGGCCTGCTCGCCGCCACCGTGCCCGCCGACCACGGCGGCGCCGACGTCGGAACCCGCACGCTGCTGGAGGTGTTCCGGCTGCTCGCCGCCGCGGACCCCAGCATCGCGCAGATCCCGCAGAGCCACTTCGCCTACGTCAACGTGCTGCGCGAGAGCGCGACACCCGATCAGCAGGAGTTCTTCTTCGCGGAAGTGCTGGCGGGCAAGCGCTTCGGCAACGCGCAGTCCGAGACCGGCAGCCGCACCGTGCAGGACATCCAGACCCGTCTGAGGCCCACCGAGGACGGCGGTTTCGCGCTCAACGGCACGAAGGGCTACTCCACCGGGGCGCTGCTGGCGCACTGGATCCCGGTGCTGGCCAAGGACGACGCCGACCGCCTCCAGGTCGCCTACGTGCCGCGCGACGCCGACGGCGTCACCGTGATCGACGACTGGGCCGGGATGGGTCAGCGCACCACCGCCAGCGGCACCGTCGAGCTCGACGACGTCCGGGTGCCCGCCGAGCGGATCGTGCCGCACCACTTGACGTTCCAGCGCCCGCAGCTGCACGGCGCGCTCGCCCAGGCGCTGCACGCGGCGATCGACGTCGGCATCGCCGGGGGAGCCCTGGCCGACGCCGCGGAGTTCGTGCGCACCCGCAGCCGCCCGTGGGGTGAAGCGGGAGTGGACACCGCCGCCGAGGACCCGCTGACCATCCAGCGCTTCGGCGAACTGGGCATCCGGCTGCGCGCCGCCGAAGCGCTGCTGGACTCCGCCGGTGCGGCCATCGACGACGCCCGAGCGGACCTGACCGAGGACTCCGCCGGAGCCGCCTCCATCGCCGTGGCCGCCGCCAAGGCGTTCGCCGACACCACCGCGATCGAGCTGACCAACGCCCTGTTCGAGGTATCCGGGGCGCGGTCCAGCCTCGATTCCGCGAACCTGCACCGGCATTGGCGCAACGCCCGCACCCACACCCTGCACGACCCGGTCCGCTGGAAGATCCAGCACATCGGTCGCCACACCCTCAACGGCACCCTCCCGCCGCGCCACGGCCAGATCTGAAACGAGGACGCACATGCTGATCGAAGAACGGGACGTGGCCCTGACGGCGGTCGCCGCAGGAGAAGCCGTCGTCGTGCACGACGCGGGTGACGAAGGCGGAGTCGTCTTCGCCGCCGGACGCGCCGACGTGGGAAGCACCGCGTTCGCCGTCCGGCACTCGTCGGGCTTCCTGTGCGTCGCGCTCCCCGAGAACCGTTGCGATGAACTGGCCCTGCCGCCCATGTCACCACGGGCGCGGCGCGATACCGGCGGCACGGTGTGCGTGACGGTGGACGCCGCCGTCGGGGTGAGCACCGGAATCTCCGCCGCCGACCGCGCCCGCGCCGCGCGGGTGCTCGCCGACCCGGCGGCGGTGGCCGCCGACCTCACCCGGCCCGGACACCTGGTCCCCGTCGCGGTCGACCCCGACTTCCCGAAGCCCGGACTCGCGCACGCCGCGCTGCGCCTGGTCACCCTGGCCGGGCACGCCCCGGCCGCGGTGTTCGCCCACCTGGTCAGCCCCGCCGATGAGACCCGCATGGCCACGGGCGACGAGCTGCGCACCTTCGCCGCCGACCACGGGCTCACCGCGTTCGACGCGCGGAACCTGACCGAAGGCGACCTCGCCCGCGTCGGCGCGCCGGCGCCCAGCTGACCGACCCTTCCTGAAAACCCGCTGCAGAGCGGGACTTCCCACCGCACGCGCGTGATCCACGCGCGTCGATCCCGCACGCCCGATTCACGTTCGCATTGGAGTTCTTCGCATGTCCGAGAACACACCGCTGAAGTTCGCCTACTGGGTGCCCAACGTCAGCGGCGGCCTGGTCACCAGCACCATCGAGCAGCGCACCGAGTTCACCTACGACTACAACAAGAAGCTCGCCGTGCTCGCCGAGAACAGCGGGTTCGAGTACGCCCTGAGCCAGGTGCGCTACGCATCGAGCTACGGAGCCGCGCAGCAGCACGACCCGGCCGCGTTCAGCCTCGGCCTGCTCACCGCCACCGAGCGGCTCAAGATCATCGTCGCCGCCCACCCCGGTCTGTGGCATCCGGCGATCCTCGCGAAGTTCGGCATCACCGCCGACATCATCTCCGAGGGCCGGTTCGCGGTGAACATCGTCAGCGGCTGGTTCAAGGACGAGTTCACCGGTCTCGGCGAACCCTGGCTCGAACACGACGAGCGCTACCGCCGGACCGAGGAGTTCATCCGCGTGCTGCGCGGGCTGTGGACGCAGCCGAACTTCGAGTTCTCCGGCGACTTCTACCGCATCCACGACTTCAGCCTCCGCCCGCAGCCCGTCGACGTTCCCGGCCGAGCGCATCCGGAGATCTTCCAGGGCGGCAACTCCACCGCCGCGCGCAAGCTCGCCGGACGCGTGTCGGACTGGTACTTCAGCAACGGCAAGGACTTCGACGGCTTCTCCGAGCAGGTCGCCGACGTCCGGGGCTTCGCGGCCGAGAACGACCACGCCGTGCGCTTCGGGCTCAACGGCTTCGTCATCGCCCGCGACAGCGAGGCCGAGGCCCGCGACGTGCTGCGCGAGATCGTCGACAAGGCCGACGCCGGTGCCGTCGAGGGGTTCCGCAAGTCCGTGCAGCAGGCCGGGAACTCCACATCGGACGGCAAGGGCATGTGGGCCGACTCCGAGTTCGCCGATCTCGTGCAGTACAACGACGGGTTCCGCACCGGGCTGATCGGGACTCCCGAGCAGATCGCGCACCGCATCGTCGAGTACAAGAAGCGCGGCGCGAACCTCCTGCTGCTCGGATTCCTGCACTACCTCGAAGACGTCGAGCACTTCGGCGAGAAGATCCTGCCGATCGTCCGCGAGCTCGAAGCGGACCTGGACCGCACCGGCGACCCGATCGGTGTGGGGAACGCTCGCTGAAATCCCGGAAACACCGAGAGAAGGAGAGTCATGACCACCACCGAACAACGCCGCTTCACCACCCGGCCCGACACCACGCAGGGCTGGCTGGACCGAGCCCGCGAGGTCGCCGGCGTGCTCGCCGAGACCGCGCTGAGCCGCGACCGGGCCAACGAGACACCGCACGAGGAGGTGCGGCTGCTCAAGGAATCCGGGCTGGTCACGCTGCTAGGGCCGCGCGAGCACGGCGGCGCCGGCGAGACCTGGCAGACCGCCTACCGCGTGATCCGCGAGGTCGCCAAGGGAGACGGCTCCATTGGCCAGCTGCTCGGCTACCACTACCTGTGGGCCTGGGCCGCGCGGCTGGTGGCCACCCCCGAGCAGATCGCCGAGGTCGAGCAGCTCTACACCAGCAACGAGTTCTTCTTCGGCGGCGCGGTCAACCCGCGCGACGACGACCTGGTCATCACCGACGAGGGCGACACGCTGGTGTACCGGGGGCGCAAGTCGTTCTCCACCGGCAGCAAGGTCTCCGACCTGACCGTGCTGGAAGGCGTGCTGGAGGGAACCGACACGCACGTCTTCGCGATCGTGCCCTCCCAGCAGGACGCCATCGTCTACGGCGACGACTGGGACAACCTCGGTCAGCGGCTCACCGAGTCCGGCAGCGTGCGGATCGACGGGGTCCGCGTGCCGTGGGCGTCGGCGGCCGGGTTCGTGGACAAGCAGTTCCAGGCGCTGACCTACAACACCCTCAACGTGCCCACCATCCAGCTGGTGTTCGCGAACTTCTACCTCGGCATCGCCCAAGGCGCGCTGGAGGCGGGACTGTCCTACACGGCGGGCAACACCCGCGCCTGGCCCTACGGCGGTGACAACAAGGAGTCCGCGGGCGAGGAGTTCTACGTCCTGGACGGCTACGGCGACCTGCAGGCCAAGCTGTGGGCGGCCGAGGCGCTGGTGGACAAGGCGGGCGAGGAGATCTCGGCCGTGTTGCACGCCGAGCGGGAGGCGCTCACCGAGCAGCAGCGCGGTGACGTCGCGGTGCGCATCGCCGCGGCCAAGCAGCGGGTCATCGACGTGGGGCTGGAGATCGCCACCCGCGTGTTCGAGCTGACCGGTGCTCGCGCGTCGTCGAACTCGGTGGGCCTGGACATCTACTGGCGCAACCTGCGCACTCACAGCCTGCACGACCCGGTGGCCTACAAGCGGGTCGAGGTCGGCCGGTACGCGTTGCTGGGGGAGGTGCCCGAACCCACCTGGTACACATGACCGGACCACGAAGAGGGGGTGCGGCCACCGCCGCACCCCCTCTTCACCGACCGCCACATCCGGGCCTGCGGGCGTCGGGTGTCTTGGCAATGGGCGGTTTTGGTCTGAACTGTCCGGGCAAAAGGGATTTCGATCACGGACGGTTCGGACCAGAACCGCCCCCGGTCGAGATTCCTCTCGGTGGGTCAGCCGACTCCGGCAGTGGGTTCGTAGCGGCTGGGAGGCCGGGGGAGGCCGAAGTGCTCGCGGAGGGTCCTCCCGCTGTAGTCGTGGCGGAAGATCCCTCGCCTCCGGAGTTCGGGGACGACGTGGTCCACGAAGGTTTCAAGACCTGAGGGCAGGACGTCCGGCATGAGGCTGAAACCGTCCGCCGCTCCGTTGCGGAACCAGTGCTCGATGGTGTCGGCGATCTGCTCGGGCGTGCCGATGGCGTAGCGGTGACCACCGCCGCCCAGCAGGGCGAGCTCCCGGGCCGTGAGACCGCCCTCACGGGCGTAACCGGCCACCGCGCGCGCGAATCCGCGCGAGCCCCGCTTCTCGTCGAGGTTGGCCAGCAGGTGTTCCGGCACCGGTGCGTCCAGGTCGAGATCCTCCGGCGACACGCCGAGATTGGCGGCGAGTCTCGCGATCGCCCACTCCTGACCGCCCAGCTCGTCCAGTTCCGCCTTGCGGGAGCGCGCCTCGGCCTCGGTGGAGGCGATGACGGTGCACAGGCCCGGCAGGATCTTGAGCGTCGACGGGTCCCGGCCGAACTCGCGGGCCCGGCTCTTCATCGCGTCGTAGAACGTCTTGCCGTCGGCGAAGGTCGTCTGGGCGGCGAACACCGCGTCGGCGGTGCGGGCGGCCAGTCGCTTGCCCGGTTCCGAACCGCCCGCCTGCACCACCACCGGCCGGCCCTGGGGCGATCGGGGCAGCGGCAGCGGGCCGCGCACCGAGAAGTGCGGGCCCCGGTGGTCGATGGTGTGGATCCGGTCCGCATCGGCGAGATCTCCACGTCGATCGCCGACCAGCGCGGAATCCTCCCAGGAATCCCACAGCGCGTTGACGACGTCGACGAACTCCTCCGCGCGGCCGTAGCGGTCGTCGTGGCCGGGCAGCTCAGGGAGTCCGAAGTTCGGGGCCACCACGGGGTCGTAGGTGGTGACGGCGTTCCACGCCGCCCGGCCCCGGCTGATGTGGTCCAGCGAGGAGAACCTGCGCGCCAGGTTGTACGGGTCGTTGAAGGTGGTCGAAGCGGTGGCCGCCAGACCGGTGTGGGTGGTGGCCGAGGCGATGCCGGTCAGCAGCACGGTCGGCTCCAGCCCGAGCGTCGGCCGGACCCGGGGATCCTCCCGCAGTCCGGGGATGTCGGCGAGGAACACCGCGTCCAGGGTGCCGCGCTCGGCGATGCGGGCGATGGCGCGGTAGTGGTCGATGTCGAGGTAGGCGAACGGGTCGTCGTGGGTCCGCCACGCCGCCGCGTGGATTCCGGCGTTGTACATGTTCACGCCGAGATGGAGCTGTCTCATGTCGGCTCCAGATCAGGCGGTGACGGCGACCGGACGGCCGGACAGCGTCGGCAGCCGGTGCGTCTCCGCCGCCAGGTAAGCAGAGACGGCGGTGATCGCCGACAGCGCCGCGTAGAACGCCACGATCAGCCACGGCTGACCGCCACCGGCGATGAGCAGGCTCGCGGCGATCAGCGGAGCCAGACCACCGCTGACCACCGAACCGAACTGGTAGCCGATGGAGGCGCCGCTGTAGCGCACGCGGGTGCCGAACAGCTCGCTGAACCACGCGGCCTGCGGCCCGTACATGGCGTCTTGGAACACGTTGATGCCGACCACGACCGCCAGCACGACCAGCACCGGCGACCCGGACCCCACCGCCAGGAAGTAGGCGGGCAGGAACAACCCGCCGCCGATCGCGCCGAACAGGTACAGCGGTCTGCGCCCGACCCGGTCCGAGAGCACCGCCCACGCGGGTGTGCTGATCAGGCCGAGGGCGGAGGAGACCAGGATCGCGGTGAGGCCGACGTTGTTGTGCGTGCCGAAGTGCTGCGCGATGTAGGTCAGGCCGAAGGTCGTGTAGATCGTGTAGCCGCCGTTCTGCGACAGCCGCATGCCCGCGGTCAGCCACAGGTTCTTCTGCTGGGTGCGGGCGACCTCCAGGAGCGGCCAGCGGGCGAGCTCGTCGCGCTCCCGAACTTCGGTGAACACCAGGCCGTCGTCGAGCTTCATCCGGATGACCAGGCCGACCGCGATGAGCGCGATGCTGGCCAGGAACGGCAGCCGCCAGCCCCAGGCGTCGAAGGAGTCGTTGCCGATCAGCCAGCGCACCGTCGCGAAACCGCCCGAGGCCAGGAGCATTCCGGCAGGCGAGCCGACCTGCACCAGGCTGCCGTAGAAACCGCGCTTGCCGGGTTTGGCGTGTTCCACCGCCAGCAGCGCAGCACCGCCCCACTCGGCGCCGGCCGCGAGGCCCTGCAGCAACCGCACGGTCACCAGCAGTGCCGGGGCGGCCAGGCCGACCTGGACGTAGGTGGGCAGCAGACCGATCGCGAGCGTGGCGATGCCCATCAGCAGCAGCGAGCCGACCAGAATCGGCTTGCGGCCCACCCGGTCTCCGAGGTGCCCGGCCACCAGAGCTCCGATCGGCCGGGCGCCGAAACCGGCGGCGAACGTGGCGAACGCGGCCAGCGTTCCGGCCGTGGGGCTGATGTCGGGGAAGAACATCCGGTCGAAGACCAGTGCCGTTGCCGTGCCGTAGAGGTAGAAGTCGTACCACTCGATGGTGGTGCCGACGAAGCCATCGATACCGGCCTTGGTGGCCGGATCGCGCAGAGCGCTGTTCATGTCGTGCCGTCCCTGAAGTCGAGTTCCGTTGCTGCGGAGGCGAAATCCGCCGAGGTGTGCGGATCAGGGACGACAGGAGGCCGCGGTCACGCGTGCGAGATCGATGTGTCGACGGGCGACCAGCT
Source organism: Saccharopolyspora sp. NPDC049357 (assembly GCF_040677225.1). Lineage (NCBI taxonomy): Bacteria > Bacillati > Actinomycetota > Actinomycetes > Pseudonocardiales > Pseudonocardiaceae > Saccharopolyspora > Saccharopolyspora sp. NPDC049357. The sequence continues at coordinate 83,484 of NZ_JBFAQJ010000019.1, forward strand.
GGACCATGGCCGAGAGTATGAGCCGCCGAGGTTGAACCGGCCAAGGTCGTCCAGCGAGTGAGAATCCCCCACGGCCACCAGCGGTTTCCCATCAGGTGAGTGTCGTTGACACCTCCGCTCAGCGGCTGGCACCGTCAACCGCGTGGATGAACCGAAGCTGTTCGTGCGGCTGCACGTCGACCTGCGTCGCGTGACGTCGGCTTCCTGTTCGGCCTGAGCACTCGTCTCCTCCCCGCTCTCGCGGGAACTCTCACCTCGCCGGTTCGCGAAAAACCGGGAACCTGCTCAGGAGCATCCTGTGACCGCTTCCATCACGCAGTCCGACGACGCGATCACCACCCGCCTTCGCCCGCTTCTCGCGCGCATCGCCGACACCGCCGCCGACCGAGACCGTCGCCGCAGGCTGCCCTTCGAGGAGGTGCGGTGGTTGCGCGAGGCCGGCATCACCACCTTGCGGCTGCCGGTCGAACGCGGCGGTGCCGGCCTGACGTTGGACGAGTTGTTCCGCCTGCTGGTGGAGCTCGGCGAGGCCGACCCGAACTTCCCGCAGCTGCTGCGCGCACACATCATGTTCACCGAAACAGTCCTGCACCAGCAGGATTCGCCGCAGCGGGAACGTTGGCTCGCGCTGCTGGAGGGCGGTGCGCTGGTGGGCAACGCGATCAGCGAGACCGGCTCGGCCGCGGTCGGGCGGGTCGGCACGCGCATCACCGAGAGCGACGGCCGACTGCTGCTCAACGGCACCAAGTACTACACGACCGGTAGCCTCTACGCCGACTGGATCCAGGTCTCCGCCGAGCGTGATGACGGCGAATCCGTGCGCGTGCTCGTCCCCGCCGACGCGCCCGGGGTGGCGCAGCGCGACGACTGGGACGGGTTCGGGCAGCTGACCACCAGCAGCGGCACCATCGAGTTCACCGATGTCGCGGTCGACCCGGCGGACGTGGCAGCGGGGGAGTCGGGACGCACGCTGCGCCCGGCGGTGGCGCAGCTGGTGCTGCTGAGCTGCCTGGTCGGCATCTCCCGCAACGCGGCCGCCGACGCCACGCGCTTCGTGCGGGAGCGCCGCCGGTCCTACAGCCACGCCAGCGCGGAGCTGCCCAAGGACGATCCGCTGGTGCAACAGCTCGTGGGTGGGCTGCACGCGACGAACTTCGCCGCGGAAGCCACCTTGCACGCCGCCGTGACCCCGCTGCAGCGGGCGCTGTCGGCCCTGCGGTCCGGAGACGTCACCGACGAGGAGCTGGACCGGGCCGAGATCGCGGTCTCGAAGGCGCACGTGGTGATCGTCGAGCAGGTGCTCGCGGCCATCACCAGGATGTTCGACGTCGGAGGCGCGTCCATCGTGGGCCGCGAACTCGCGCTCGACCGGCACTGGCGCAACGCCCGCACCCTCGCCGTGCACAACCCCGTGCTGTACAAGACGCGCGGCATCGGTGACTGGGCGATCAACGGCACCGATCCGATCTACCGGTGGACGCCGGGAACCGTGAACTGACCTGGAGGAGCCGTGCCGACCGAATCCCAGCCCCTGCGCCACCTCGGATTCCTGACCATCGGGCTGTTCGACGAGGTCGATCCCGGGGCCGGCCACGAGACCACGCTGCGGATCATCGAACTGGGCGAGCGGCTCGGCTTCGACAGCGCCTGGGTGCGGCACCGGCACCTGCAGTTCGGGATCTCCTCGCCCGTCGCGGTGCTGGCCGCGGCATCGCAACGCACGCGGCACATCCAGCTGGGAACTGCGGTCACCCCGCTGGGCTGGGAGAACCCGCTGCGGTTGGCCGAAGACCTCGCCACCGTCGACGTGCTCTCCGGCGGTCGCCTCAACCCGGGCATCAGCGTCGGTCCGCCGCGCGCGTACGACGAGGTCAAGGAGGCGTTGTACCCGGACAGCGCCGAGCACGAGGACTTCAGCCACCAGCGCGTGGCGCGGCTGCTCGCGCACGTGCGCGGGGAACCGGTGACCGGGTGGAGCGGGACGGAGGGCTTCGAGGAGTTCTCCGACCGGGTGCAGCCGCACTCGCCCGGACTCGCTTCGCGGCTCTGGTACGGCGGCGGCAGCCTCGGCTCGGCCCGATGGGCGGGGGAACACGGCATGAACCTGCTGACCAGCAGCGTCGTCAAGTCGGAGGAGTCCGAGGACTTCGCCGAGATCCAGCGGGCCCTGATCCGCACCTTCCGCGCCCACCACCCGGACGGTGAGCGGGCGCGCGTCTCCCAGGGCCTCGTCGTCATCCCCACGGACTCGGCCACGCCCCAGCAGCGGGCCAAGTACGCGGACTACGTGGCCCGCCGAACACCGCGCACCGCCGCCCCGCAAGGGCCCGAGCGGTTGCTGTTCGCGCGCGACCTGCTGGGCACCTCCGAGCAGATCGCGGAGCAGCTCCACGCCCACGCCGGTTTCCGCGAGGTCGACGAGGTGGCGTTCGCGTTGCCGTTCACCTTCGACCACGACGACTACGTCCAGATCCTCACCGACATCGCCACCGGGCTCGGCCCGCGGCTCGGTTGGAAACCCGCGCACTGATGGGAATGAGCACGTGAGCACCAGGAAGCGACTCCTGCTGAGCGCGTTCGTCATGGCCACCACCTCGCACATCCTGGAGGGGCAGTGGCGGAGGCCGGACGCGCAGCAGCACCGGTTCGACGAGCTGGAGCTGTGGACCGACCTGGCGCGCAGGCTCGAGGACGCGCGGTTCGACGCGATGTTCTTCGCCGACGTCGTCGGCCTCTACGGCAACTACCGGGGCGATTGGGACATCTTCGCCACCGAGGGGCTGCAGATCCCCTCGCACGACCCGTCGGTGATGATCTCCGCCCTCGCCGCTGCCACCGAGCACTTGGGCCTGGCTTGGACGAGTTCGGTCATCCAGGAGCACCCGTTCAACTTCGCCCGCCGGACGGCGACGCTCGACCACCTCACGCGCGGCCGCGTCGGGTGGAACATCGTCACTTCGGCGCTGGAGAACTCCCACCGCAACTTCGGGCTGCCGGGTCTGACTCCGCACGACGAGCGCTACCGCTGGGCCGACGAGTACGTCGATGTCGTCTACAAGCTCCTCGAGGGCAGTTGGGACGACGGCGCGCTGCGGCGCGATAAAGCCGCGGGACTGCACGCCGACCCAGCCGGGATCCACAAGATCCACCACTCCGGTCAGCGCTACCGCGTCGACGGGCCGCACCTGGTGGCACCGTCACCGCAGCGCACCCCGGTGCTGTTCCAGGCGGGGAACTCACCGGCCGGGATGGATTTCGCCGCGCGCAACGCCGAAGCCGTGTTCATGTTCGCCGGTTCGCCGGAGAGCGCCGGCAAGGTGACCGACACCGTCCGATCCCTGGCGGCCCGATACGGGCGCCGCCGGGAGGACCTGCTGTTCTTCGCCGGTCTGTCCTTCGTCGTCGGCAGCACCGAAGCCGAGGCGCGACGGCGCAAGGAGGACGCGGACGCCTACATGTCCGTCGAGGGCCTGGCCGCGCACATGCTCGGCGGCATGGGCGTCGATCTCGGAGACGCGCCGGTCGACACGCCGCTGAAGGACCTCGAGGTCGAAGGGGCCCGAGGAATTCTGCAATCGATCATCGATTCGGTGCCGGGTGGTGCGCCGACCATCGAGGACATGGTGCGCTACCGCGCCGAGCGGATGCGTCTGGTCGGCACTCCGGAGCACATCGCCGACGAGCTGGAACGCTGGCAGGACGCGGGAATCGATGGCATCAACATCATCAACCACGTCATCCCCGGCAGCTACGACGAGGTGATCGAGGGATTGCTGCCCGAACTCCGCCGACGCGGCCTGGCGCAGTCCGACTACGCACCGGGAACCTTCCGCGAGAAGCTCTTCACCGACTCCGGGCCCCGCCTCAACGCCCGCCACCCGGCGGCATCCCACCGCGGAGCTTTCCGCGACACCCCGCGCTGACCACTTGTTCCCGCCTCCGGGCTGCCGGTGCGCCAGAGTTCGCGCGAAATCCGAAGTCTCCGAGGGGCCTTCGAATTTCGCGCGATATGTGAATCCTTGCGTCAGCGGGTCTCGGTCGGGTTGATCTGGGAGGAGGGGATCGCCGAAGCGGTCGTTCCCCACTTGTGGAGGATGCGCTGGTAGGTGCCGTCGGCGATGAGCTTGTTGACCGCCGCCTGCAGCGCCGGGGCCAGCGGTGAGTTCTTGGGGAGCGCGAAACCGACGTCCAGGCGGCGGAATTCGTTGAGGAAGCGCAGGCCGGGCTGCTGGGTGGTGGCGTACCGGAGTCCGTTGATGGTGCTCATCAGGACGTCGACCTTGCCCTGCTGCAGCGCGGAGTACATGGCGCTCTGCTCGGAGAACACCTGAACCTCGTACGGCGGCCGGCCGATCTGGGCGCAGCGCTCGCGGTGGGCGTTGAGCGTCGCTTCGAACGTCGTGCCCGCGCCGGTGCCGATGGCCCGGCCGCACAGCTGGGTGATGTCGGTGACCTGGCCGAGGTCGCTGTCCTGCCGGACGGCGAAACCCTGGCCGTCGTCGATGTAGGTGACGAAGTCGATGGTCTTCTTGCGCTCCTCGGTCACGCCGAAGTTGCCGGTTCCGACCTGGAACTTGCCGCTGCCCAGCGCCGGCAGGATCGCCTCGAACGCAGCCTCGCGGCGGTCGACGCGGATGCCGAGCACGCGCCCGACGGCATCGGTGATCTCGACGTCCTGGCCGACGACGGTTCGGTTGTCGGCCAGGTAGAACGCCGAGGGCGGAGAACCGACGGAACTGCCGACCGCCACCGATTCGGCTTGCCGGATCTCGGGAGGTAGCAGCGCGGCGATCGTCTCGTCCTTCGGGATCGACGACACCACATCGGTGTTCACGTCGAGACCCGGCGCGGGATCGGTGGCGAGACCGGATGAGCACCCGGCCAGCAGGCCACTTGCGAGCAGCGTTGTCGCCGCGGTTCTCAGGCGCGCGAACATGATCATGAATTCCCTTCTGGGGCAACGAGGAATGAGGTGGTGGCGGTGCCCTGGGCGAGGGAAGTGGGAGAGATCCGGCTCAGCAGCCGGCGAAGGAGAACGAAGTCAACCGCGACACGACGCCGACCACACCAGGGCCAGATCGATGTGGTGGCGCTTCACCAAGCGGGATCGACGGGACACAAGACGAGAATCGTCCTCGCGGACAGCGGATGTCAACGCCGATCAGTCCGTGGGACGCGGTTGACGACCCGCCGCTGCGGGATACCGTTGATGCCGGTGGCGGTCGGGCGAGGCCTTCCCTCCGGAGGAGGAAAGTCCCCTCATGGCAAGATCTTCAGTCCTCGAGGTCGCGCGCGGCGGAGTCGCCGCCCCGACTCGGGTCGTGCCCGCGCGGCACGCCGGAAGGTGGTGCGCGGCGGCCGTCGCCGTCGTGGTGCTGGCGCTCGTGATCCGGTCGGTGGCCACCAACCCGAACTTCCAGTGGTCGGTCGTGGCCGCGTACTTCACGCTGCCCGCCGTGCTCCAGGGCCTGTGGCTGACGCTGTGGCTCACCGCTGTCACGATGGTTCTGGGATTCGCCCTGGGAACCGTCCTGGCGGTGATGCGGCTGTCCGGCAATCCCGTGCTCAACGCAATCAGCTGGTTCTACACCTGGGTCTTCCGGTCGATCCCGCTGCTGGTGCAGCTGCTGTTCTGGTTCAACATCGGCGCCCTCTACCCGTCGGTGAGCATCGGCCCCTGGCACTCGGTGAACACCGTCGACCTGATCGGCGGCACCACCACCGCGGTCATCGGGCTGGTGCTGCACGAGGCCGCCTACGCGGGTGAGGTCGTGCGCGCCGGGATCCTGTCCGTCGATGCCGGCCAGAGCGAGGCGGCCCAGTCGCTGGGCATGACGCGGCTGCGCGTCCTGCGCCGGATCGTGCTTCCGCAGGCGATGCGCTCGATCATCCCGCCCGCGGGGAACATGCTGATCGGCACCCTCAAGGGAACCTCGATCGTCAGCGTCATCGCGGTGCACGACCTCCTGTACTCGGTGCAGTTGATCTACAACCGGAACTACCTGGTGATCCCACTGCTGCTGGTCGCCACCGTCTGGTACCTCGTCGTCACCTCACTGCTGACCACCGCGCAGTTCTACGTCGAACGCCACTACGCGCGCGGTTCGCAGCGTGAGCTGCCACCCACGCCGTTGCAGCGGCTGCGGCGACTTCTGGACAAGAGGAGGACCGATGCTCGAACTTCGTGACGTGCGCAAGAGATTCGGGCAGACCGAGGTGCTGCGCGGGGTGGACCTGACCGTTCGGCGTGGTGAGGTGACGTGCGTGATCGGCCCGTCCGGTTCGGGCAAGAGCACCCTGCTGCGCTGCATCAACCACCTGGAGAAGGTCGATTCCGGGCGGATCGAGATCGACGGCGAGCTGGTGGGGTACCGGGAGTCGGGTGGCACGCTGCGCGAGCTGCCGGACCGGGTGGTCGCCCGGCAGCGAGCCGGAATCGGCATGGTGTTCCAGAACTTCAACCTCTTCGGCCATCTCACGGTCCTGGAGAACCTGATCGAGGCGCCGGTCGGCGTGCTCGGTCTGTCGAAGGACGAGGCGGTGCGGCGAGCGCGCGACACGCTGCGGCGGGTCGGTCTCGACGGCCGCGAGGGCGCCTATCCGAGGCAGCTCTCCGGCGGTCAGCAGCAGCGGGTCGCCATCGCGCGGGCCCTGGCGATGGAACCCGAGCTGCTGCTGTTCGATGAGCCGACCAGCGCGTTGGACCCGGAACTGGTGGGCGAGGTCCTGGCGGTGATGCACGACCTGGTGCGGGCCGGGCAGACGATGGTCGTGGTCACCCACGAGATCGGGTTCGCTCGCGAGGCCGCCGACTCGGTGGTGTTCCTCGACGGTGGTGAGATCGTTGAATCCGGTCCGCCAGGGGAAGTTCTGAGCAGGCCGTCGCACACCCGAACCCGGGAGTTCCTGCAGCGCACGCTGTGATGTGCGGCAAGTCATAAGTGCGATGGGAACCGGGGCGGTGATCTCTCCGACCACTGGGACGTGGAATCGATCGCGAGGAGCAGTGCTGCGGTGGACGAGATCGGTGTGATCGGGGCCGGTGGCGAAGGGCTGGCCGTGGTCGCCCACCTGTCCTCGACGGGTCGCCGGGTGCGGCTGTGCACCCGGAACCCGCAGCGGGTGGCGGGCATCCGGGCCGGAGGTGAGATCGGGGCGACCGGTGAGCTGGAGGGCAGGTTCCCGGTCGCGCAGGTCACCGCCGACCCGGCGGAGCTGGCGCGGCGCTGCCGGGTGGTGGTGATCGCCGCGATCACCACCGCCTACCCGGAGATCGCCGCTTCGCTGGCCGCGCATCTCACCGAGGACCACGTGATCGTGCTGTTCTCCGGAAAGCTCTGCGGCAGCGCGGAATTCGCCGCATCGCTGAGCAGTGCCGGAGCGCCGGAGGTGGACGTGGTGGAGACCGACGCCCTGTTCGCCGCCCGCCCCGACGGCGACGACGGCGTGCGCGTCCTCGGCACGAAGCGGTGGAACCTCCTCTCCGGCGCCACGCCCGGTGCCGTTGAACGCGGGGCGCCGGTCGTCCGGGAGTGGTTCCCCTGGCTGGAGAAAGCCACGAATCTTGTCCACAGAGGACTCACCGATTTCGGCGCGGTCGCCCACGCACCGATCGCGCTGGCCAACCTCGGCACCATCGACCGCGGCGAGGAACTGCTGTTCTACCTCGACGGCGTCTCCGACCGCACCGTCGCGCTGCTGCGCGAGGTCGAGCAGGAGTTCCGCGAGGTCGCCGCCGCCTACGGCGCAACCCTGATGCCCATGCCGGAAGTCCTCGACCGCTACTACGGCTGCACCACCACGAGCCTGCTGGACGCGATGCGCAGCGCAGCGCCCTACAAGACCATCCTCGCGCCCGGATCGCTGGACCACCGGTTCCTGCACGAGGACATCGCCTCGACGCTCGTGCCGCTGGAAGGCCTCGCCGACAAGGCCGGAGTGGCCACGCCGATGGTCGGCTCCATCATCAACGTGATGTCCACGCTGTCCGGGAAGTCCTTCCGCCGCAACGGCAGGACCCTCGAACGGCTGGGCTGGGCGGACCTCGACCACGACGAGATCCGCCGCGCGCTCAACCCCGCGAGAACCGCCGGCGTTCGAACATCGCGGCCAGCGCCGGGTAGCGTCGCGGCAGCAGTCTGACCAGCAGGTCCACCAGTTTCGCGTCGTTCCCGACCAGGACCCGCTGCTTGCCCGCCTCGACCCCGTCGACGATGATGCCGGCGGCCTGCCGCGGCGGCATCTTCAGCAGCTTCTCGTTGTAGGTGCGCACGCGAGCCTCGTCCTCGGGAGTCACCTCACCGCGCTTGCGCGCGTCCTCCAGACCGGCCGAGGCGATGTTGGTGCGCACCCCTCCGGGATGCACCACGGTGACCCGCACCGGGTGCCCGGCCATGAGCATCTCGGCGCGCAGGCTCTCGGTGAACCCGCGCACCCCGAACTTGCTGGCGCAGTAGGCGGTGCTGCGCGGCTGGCCCATGATGCCGTTGAGGCTGGACACGTTGACCACGTGACCGTCACCGGAGGCGATGAGGTGCGGAAGGAAGGCCTTGCTGCCGTGGATCACGCCGAACAGGTTGATCCCGAGCACGCGCTCGTAGGTCTCCCAGTCGTTGTCGGCCACCGCGCCGCCCGCGGCGATCCCCGCGTTGTTGTAGACCTGGTGCACCACGCCGAAGTCCGCGGCCACCGACGCCGCGTAGGACTCGACGGCCTGCCGGTCGCTGACGTCCAACCGAGCCGAGCGCACCTCGGCGCCCAGCGCCTCGAGCCGGTCGACCGTGGCCGCCAGGTTGGTCTCGTCGACGTCCGACACCGCCAGCCGCGCACCCCGGCGGGCCAGCTCGAACGCGACCTCGCGCCCGATGCCCGAACCGGCACCGGTGACCACGGCGACCTTGCCGCGAACCTCGCTCATCGGGACGACTCCTCTGCAGCGGTGCTGATGTGCTCGGTGGTCATCGCCACCAACCGGTCGATCAGGCCGGGTGCGATGTGGTGGCCCATGCCTTCGATCTCGACGTAGCGGGCGCCGGGGATGGCCGCCGCCGTGGCGCGACCGCCGCTGACGTGCACCATGCGGTCGGTGTCGCCGTGGATCACCAGCGTCGGCGCGGCGATCCGGCGCAGCTCGGCCGTGCGGTCGCCGCTGGCGTGGATCGCGCTGATCTGACGCGGCCGACCGTCCTTGGCGCGGGCACCGCCACCGCGTTCCCACAGCCCGGCCGCCCACGCGCGTTCGAGGTCGTCGTCCGGGGGGAACGACGCCGAACCGATGTGCCGCAGCATCCACAGGTGGCGCTCCACCGACTCCTCGACCGTGTGCGTCGGGCCCTTGGCCATGCGCACCAGCGTCGACCGCGCGGGCTGGCCGACCTCGCGCGCACCCGTGGTGGAGAAGATCGAGGTCAGCGAGTCGACCCGGTCGGGGTGCCGGGCGGCGACGGTCTGGGCGATCATCCCGCCCATCGACATCCCCAGCAGCTGCACGCGCTTGAGGCCCAAGTGGTCGAGCAGCCCGACGGTGTCGGCGGCCATGTCACCGAGGTCGTAGGCGTCCGGCCTGGGCCGGGCGAACAGCTGGCGCAGCCTGCCGGGCGGTGGCGTGCCGATCCGCGACGAGCGGCCGGCGTCGCGGTTGTCCAGGCGCACCACGCGGAAACCGCGCTTGGTGAACCCGTCGACCAGCCGCTGCGGCCACGAGGTCAGGTCCAGTCCCAGTCCCGCGATGAGCACCAGCGGAGTCCCGTCGGCCGGGCCGTCGACGCGGTAGCAGATCCGGGGGCCCGCGGGCAGGTCGACGAAGAGGTCCTCGCTCATCGGGTCACCTCCACGCGGGCCTCGGCGCGGGAGAACCGCAGCTCGGGGTCGGTGACGTCGTCCGCACGCAGCAGCTTGACGTCGGAGTGGTAGCTCAGCGAGGTCAGCCACGGCATCCGGTCGCCCTGCTTGGGCAGTTGGTCGACCGCCCGCTGGACGTAGCCGGCGTTGAAGTCCAGGAACGGGCGCTTGGGCATCGCCGGATCGCTGGGAACCGGCCTGCAGATGTCGAGCCCGTAGTTGTCCATGTGGCTCAGCAGGCGGCAGAAGTGCTCGCACAGCAACCCGATCTTCAGCGTCCACGACGAGTTGGTGTAGCCGATCGCGAACGCCAGGTTCGGCACGCCGGAGAGCATCATGCCCTTGTAGGCGATCGTGTCCGGCAGGTGCACCGGTTCGCCGTCGACCACCAGCGGCACGCCGCCGAAGGGCTGCAGGTTCAGGCCGGTGGCGGTGATGATGACGTCCGCCTCCAGCTCCGCGCCGGATTCCAGCTTCACGCCCCGCTCGGTGAACGTCTCGATCCGGTCGGTGACCACCGAGGCCTGACCCCGCCGGATCACCTTGAACAGGTCGCCGTCGGGCACCGCGCACAAGCGCTGGTCCCACGGGTCGTAGGGCGGGTTGAAGTGGGTGTCGACCGGATAGCCCTCGGGCAGCGCCTTGCTGTTGACGTAGCGGATCAGCTTGCGCGCGGTCTTCGGGAAGCGCTGGCAGAAGCTCCAGATCAGCCGCTGCTGCAGGATGTTCTTGCGCCGCGCGATCGCGTAGCCGCGTTCGGGTCCGAAGAGCCGGCCCGCGATGTTGGCGACGGCGTCCTTCTTGGGCACCGGCATGATGTAGGTCGGCGTGCGCTGCAGCATCGTCACGTGCGAGGCCGTGTCCGCCATCGCCGGGACGAGCGTCACCGCCGTCGCACCGCTGCCGATCACCAGCACCTTCTTGCCGGAGTAGTCCAGGTCCTCCGGCCAGTGCTGCGGGTGGACGATCGGGCCGGTGAACCGCTCCCGGCCCTCGAAGTGCGGGGTGAACCCCTCGTCGTAGCGGTAGTAGCCGCCCGCGCTGAAAATCCAGCGCGCGCTGAGCTGGTGGCGAGCGCCGGTCTCGGGGTTCTCCACGTCGACGAGCCACCGCGCCTGCGCCGAGGACCACTCGGCGCCCACCACCTTGTGGTGGAAGCGGATGTGCGGTTCGAGGTCGTTCTCGGTGATGGTCTCGCGCAGGTAGTCGAGGATGCGCGGTGCCGAGGCGATCGACTCCTCGTCCCGCCACGGCTTGAACTCGTAGCCGAAGGTGTGCAGGTCGGAGTCCGAGCGGATGCCGGGGTAGCGGAACAGGTCCCACGTCCCGCCGGAGGCGCCGCGCGCTTCCAGGATCGCGAAGGACTTCGCCGGGTGCGAGGTCTTGAGGTAGCGACCTGCGCCGATGCCGGAGATCCCGGCCCCCACGATCAGGACGTCCAGGTGCTCGACCGGTGTTTCGGTGGTGGTCATTCTGCTGCTCCCCGCACGAACGGACTGCTCTCCCCGGGGAGCATGCCCGGGGCCTGCTGATTTGCGCCACAGCGACATGCACCAGGATCATGCGGAGATGGTGCCGAATGCTGCGTCCGAGTGGCCGAGGGTGTCCCCGCGCGTGCGGGAGCTGTTCCGGCGGGGTGCCGAGATCGCGCTGAACCCGCAGGCCGAGTGGGTCGAGGAGGTGCACGCCGCCGCCCTCGGCGGTGCGCGGGTCCGGCTGGTCGCCGAGGACCCGGCGCTGGCCGCCGCGACCCGCCGCGCCAACCTCGCGAACCTGCTGCACTGGGCGGCGGCCAACGTCCAGAACCCGGGTCGCAGGGTTCCGGCCAACACCAGCTCAGAGCTGCTCGAAGCCTCCCGCGACCTGGTGCGACGGGGTTTGGACGAGACCGCGCTGGACTCCTACCGGATGGCGCAGAACGTCGCGTGGCGGCGCTGGATCGAGATCGTCTTCGGCCTCACCGACGACCCCGGCGAGCTGCGCGAGCTGCTCGACGTCTCCGCCGTGTCGATCGGCACCTTCATCGACGACACCGTCGCCGCCGTCAGCGAGCGCATGCAGCACGAACGCGACGAGCTCACCCGAGGTGCGCACGCGGAGCGCCGCGCGGTGGTGACGCTGCTGCTGGAAGGCGCGCCGATCGGGCAGGCGCGGGCCGAGAGCAGGCTCGGCTACCGGCTCTCCGGACCCCACACCGCCGCGATCCTCTGGAGCGGCGCGGGAGGCTCCGAGCAGGTCGAGGCCGCCGCGGAGGCGGTGACCCGCGCGGCCGGTGCCGACCACCGGCTCACCGTCATCGCCAGCGCCGCGGCCATGTGGGTCTGGCTGCCGGTGGCCACCGCGCCACCCGCGGCCGAACTGACCGCGCGCCTGGCCGAGCACCCCGACGTGCGGGTCGCGGTGGGTCGTCCCGGCACCGGAGTGGAGGGGTTCCGCCGCAGCCACCTCGACGCCGCCACCACGCAGCGCATGGTCGCCCGGCTCACCTCACCCCAGCAGGTGGCCCGCTACCAGGACGTGCAGCTTGTGTCGTTGCTGACCAGCGAACCCACCCAGACCGACGAGTTCCTGGCCGACACCCTGGGCGATCTGCGGCACGCCGACGCCGAGACGCGCACCGCGGTGCTGACCTACGTTCGCGAGCTGGGCAGCACGACCCGCACCGCCGAACGCCTCTACACCCACCGCAACACGGTCCTGCGCCGGCTCGCCAGGGCCGACGAGCTGCTGCCGCGCCCGCTCGCCGAGAACGCCCTCGCGGTGGCGGCGGCTCTCGAAGCCCTGCACTGGCGCGGCACCGGCTAGGTGCTGTTTGAGGAGCGGCGGAGCCGCTGTTCCAGGTGTGGGACTCAGCTCGCACCGCTCAGGTTCTGCTACTGGCACCCGAGCAACGCAATTCCCGAACAGCTCCGAGGACACTCGTGATCGGCTAGCGCTCAAGGGCGCTGGCCGACGCCCGTGCGGAGCTCCTCCAGCCTGCCGCCAGGGAGCGGAGAGCGGAGCGGAGGGCTGGAATCGCCGGTGGCCGAACGCAAACCGCGCAGGAAGTCGGCGACCGCCTCGGTGGAGCTGCGTCGCGGGCTCCAGCCGAGCTCCTCGCGGGCGCGGCCGGTGTCCATCATCGGCAGCCGCAGGAACGCGTCGAACAGGTCCGGTGACGCGGGAACCAGGTGCAGGTTCCAGGCCGCCGCCAGAACCGCGCGCACCAGTGGCGCCGGAACCGCTGCGGGACGGACGTGCAGCAGGTCCGCCAGCGCGCTGAAGTCCACCACCGGATCCGCCGCGACGTTGAACGCTCCCCGGCTGTCGGACAGGATCGCGAGCCGGTACGCCTCGCCGACGTCGTCGCTGTGCACCGCCTGGAAGCGCAGCCCGGTCGGCAGCGGCAGCACCGGGAGGAGTTCCGGGCGGGCGAGGCTGTTGGGCAGGAACGGCCCGATGAACAGGCGTCGCTGCTGTTCGGCGGACTCGGGCTTGAAGCAGAACGCGGTGCGCATCCGGACGACCCGGATGTCCGGGTGCTGCCGTTCGAAGGAGTCGAGGAACCGCTCCAGGTAGGCCTTCTCCCGGCTGTAGGCCGCGGCCGGCCACCCGTGCGTCGGCCAGGTCTCGCTGACCGCGCGCCCGGCGGGCCCGGGGGAGTAGGCGGCCACGGACGAGGCGTAGACGAGGTGGCGCACCCCGGCGGCGGCAGCGGCCTCGAACACCCGGATGCTGCCGAGCACGTTGGTGCGCCAGGTCGTCACCGGGTCGTGGGTGGGCTGGAACAGCCAGCCCAGGTGGACCACGGTGTCCACCGAGGCGAATCGCCCGACCAGGTCGTCCTCCCGGACGTCGGTGCGCTCCCACTGGATCTCCGGGCCCTGTTCGGGTGGTTGCCGGCGGGAAAGCGCGGTGATCCCCTCCACGTGGGGGTCGCCGCGCAGCGCCTCCACCACGCTGGTTCCGATGTTGCCGGTGGCTCCGACGATCGCGACTCGCCGGGAACTCGCAGACGTTGCCATGAGGACTCCTGCCATCGGTCCGGACGGTCTTCCCACAACGGGTTCCCCGCAGGCCGCGGCACAAACGCCCCGCGGCGGTGCGGGGTTTGCCCGGTGCTGCCACCGGAAAGAACGTGGTGGCGAGCTATTGAGGAGGTGGCCTGTGAAGGCGCTGACATGGCAAGGACCGCGCGACGTGCGCGTCGAGAACGTGCCCGACCCGAAGTTGGAAGCGGACACGGACGCGATCATCCGCGTCACCAGCAGCGGGATCTGCGGCTCCGATCTGCACCTCTACGAGGTGCTGGCCCCGTTCCTCGACCCCGGCGACATCCTCGGCCACGAGCCCATGGGCGTGGTGGAGGAGACCGGGTCCGCGGTCACCGACATCGCGCCGGGGGACCGGGTCGTCGTGCCGTTCAACATCTCCTGCGGCCACTGCTGGATGTGCGAACGACGCCTGTTCGCCCAGTGCGAGACGACTCAGGTGCGCGAGCACGGCAGCGGAGCCGCGCTGTTCGGCTACACCAAGCTCTACGGCAGCGTTCCCGGCGCCCAAGCCGAGCGACTGCGAGTGCCCCAGGCGCAGTTCGGTCCGATCAAGGTGCCGGAAGGACCGCCGGACGAGCAGTTCGTCTACCTCTCCGACGTGCTGCCCACGGCGTGGCAGGCCGTCGAGTACGCCGACGTACCCGAGGGCGGCACGGTGGCGGTGTTCGGCCTCGGCCCCATCGGGCAGATGGCGGCCCGCATCGCCCTGCACCACGGATTCCGCGCCATCGGCATCGATCGGGTGCCGGAACGGCTGAACATGGCCGAGCGGCACGGAGTTCGCACCATCGACGCCGCACAGCAGGACCACGTCGCGGACGCCGTGCGCGAGCTTACCGAGGGTCGTGGCGCGGACTCGGTGATCGACGCCGTCGGCATGGAGGCGCACGGCTCACCCGTCGCCGAACTCGGGCAGAAGGTCGCCGGGGTGCTGCCCGACGCCGTCGCCGAGCCGCTGATGTCCAAGGCCGGGGTCGACCGGCTTTCCGCGCTGCACCAGTGCATCGACAGCGTCCGCCGGGCGGGCACGATCTCGCTCAGCGGCGTCTACGGCGGCATGGCCGACCCGATGCCGATGCTCACCATGTTCGACAAGGGCGTTCGCATCGCGATGGGGCAGGCCCACGTGAAGCGGTGGATCCCGGACCTGCTGCCGCTGGTCGGCCACGAATCCGACCCGCTCGGCGTGCGCGACCTGACCACCCACCACCTCCCGCTGGACGATGCCCCGAACGCCTACGACATCTTCCAGCGCAAGGCGGACGGGGCGATCAAGATCCTCCTGGAGCCGTAGGACGTGCGTCAGGTGAGGCTGAAGGGGAGGAGCTGCACGCAGCGGTCGAACTTCGCTCGCAGCTCCTCCTCGTCCGCCGCTCCCAGGTAGACGGCGAAGAGCTCGTAGCTGTAGCTGTCCTGCGCCGGGAGCTCCGAGAGCCGCGCGCCCTCCTCGGCGATGATGTCCACAGTGGCCCCGGGAAGCTCCTCGGCCAGCCGCGCGAGGTCGTCCTTCGACGGGGTGGAGCGGACCACGGCGTCCTCGAAGACGCGGTGGAACCACTTCGCCGCGACGCGGTCCTGACCTTCCCGGCTCGGCATGGCCGGCTCCTCGCCGACCGCGAGCTGCACCATCGCCTGGTGGTTGGGCATGCCGTCGACCAGCTCGAACAGCGGCGCGTGCGACTGCGACAGGCGCGGGTTGATCTCCAGGATGTTCACCGCGTCCGTCTCGGTGTCCCAGAAGAACTCGATGTTGAACGTCGAATCGTTCAACCCGATGTGCTCGATCACCTCCCGGCTGATCTCGGTGATCCGATCCCGCACCTCCTCCGGAGCCCGCGAGGGGTACTGGTAGCGCAGGAAGCTGGAGGATCCCGGGTAGCACAGCGAATCCACGATGCCGTGCACGTGCGCGCGGCCGCCGTGGACGTAGCCCTCCGTGGTGAGCTGCTCGCCCCGCACGGCCTCCTCGGCCAGGCACGCCATGCCCCCGGCCTCCTCGATCGCCGGCGGCAGCTCCAGCTTGGAGAGCAGGAAGTCGAAGGCCCGACCGATGCGGCCGATGCCTTCCCGGATCTCGGCCGCCGCCGCGCGCAGCTGGTCCTCGTCGTCGACCTTGAACGCCAGGTCGGAGGAGAAGGACTTGACCGGCTTGAGCCACATCGGGAAGCGCATCCCCGGCGGCGTCTCCGGGTCGTCCAGGTCGATGATCGCGAAGCCCGGGTGGGCGTCGGTGACCTCGCGCTGCACCCGCCGGCTCCAGTACTTGTGCTCGCACTTGACCACCGATTCCAGGCTCGGTCCCGGCAGGCCGTTGTCGGTGGCCAGGATCGGAACCATCGAGCTCACCGGGAAGTCCCAGTAGCCCACGATCGCGTCGATCGGCTCCGAGAAGTCGTCGAGGCGCTGCTGCGCCCTCTCCAGCAGCTCCTCCAAGCTGATGTCGCCGTACATCAGCTGCTCCTTGTCGAGCAGCGCGTGGAACCGGTACGGGGCGAGGTGCTGGAGCTCGCGCATCAGGGCGAGGTTGCGTTCGTCGGGTCCCAGCAGGAACACGTTCTTCGGCCGCTCAATCACACCACTCCGCATACCCCGGGCATGCCGAGGTTGAACACGCCGGGAGGCGGGGTACTCGGCGGGGCGCCGAAGACTTCCGATGTGGAGGACGTGATGGAACAGCCGCCCCGCAGTGCGCCGGCCCAGCAGCAGACCCCGCCGGGTGCCACCGGGCCTATGCAGCCTCACCCGCGCGACGAGATGCGCGACTACGTCGGTTCCGGGCACCTCGCGGGCAAGCGGGCGCTGGTGGTCGGCGGCGACTCCGGGATCGGTCGAGCGGTGTCGGTGGCCTTCGCCAAGGAAGGCGCCGACGTCGCGCTCGCCTACTTCGACACCTCGGAGGACGCCGACGCCGAGCGCACCGCCGAGCTGGTGCGCGAGCAGGGCCGCGAATGCCACCTGTTCCGCGGCGACGTCGCCGAGGAGAGCTTCTGCACGCGCCTGGTAGACGACGCCGCTGAGCGGCTCGGCGGGCTGGACGTGCTGGTCAACCACGCCGGCACGCAGGCGGCGCAGGACGACCTGCGGTCGATCAGCACCGAGCAGTTCAAGCGGACCTTCGAGGTCAACGTCTTCGCGGTGTTCTGGTTGTGCAAGGCGGCGCTGCGGCACCTGCCCGAAGGCGGGGCGATCATCAACACCGGTTCGGTCAACGGGCTGCGCGGCAACAAGGACCTGATGGACTACTCGGCCAGCAAGGGCGCGGTGCACGTGCTGACGCAGTCGATCGCCCAGTCGCTGGCCGCCTCCGGTGTCCGCGTCAACTGCGTGGCGCCCGGTCCGGTGTGGACACCGCTGATCCCGGCGACGCTGCCGGAGGACAAGGTGGAGGGCTTCGGCGAGCAGACGCCGATGGGGCGCATGGGCCATCCCGACGAGATCGCGCCGTCCTACGTCTTCTTCGCCTCCGACCGACTGTCCAGCTACTACACCGGCGAGGTGCTGGCACCGGTCGGCGGCGAAACCCATCCCGGCTGACCCGGGCCCGAGGAGATCCATCAGATCCCGGTTGAGCGCGCCGACATCGGGGTAGGCGGGTGGGGACGACGCCGACACGGACGATCGGAGGCTTCGGCATGGCCGACACGGTGGCCGACTACCTGCTGCGACGGCTGCGGACCTGGGGCGTGGAGCACGTCTTCGCCTACCCCGGGGACGGCATCAACGGGATCCTCGCCGCCTGGGAGCGGGCCGACGACGACCCGCGGTTCATCCAGGCCCGGCACGAGGAGCTCGCCGCGTTCGAAGCCGTGGGGTACGCGAAGTTCTCCGGGGAGGTGGGGGTCTGCGCGGCGACCGGCGGACCCGGCGCCATCCACCTGCTCAACGGGCTCTACGACGCCAAGCTGGACCACGTTCCCGTGGTGGCCATCGTCGGGCAGCAGGCCAGCACCTCCCTCGGCGGGGCCTACCAGCAGGAGGTCGACCTCTCCTCGCTGTACAAGGACGTCGCCGAGTACGTGCAGTTCGTCTCCACCCCGCAGCAGCTGCCCAACGCCTTGGACCGCGCGATGCGCACCTCCTTCGCGCGCAGGACCGTCACGGCCCTGATCATCCCGGGCGACGTGCAGGAGATGACCTACTCTCCGCCCACGCACGCGTTCAAGATGGTGCCCTCCAGCGTCGGGATCTCCGAGGCGGTCACCACGCCCGCGGAGGCGGACCTGGAGCGCGCCGCCGAGGTGCTCAACGCCGGCGAACGCGTGGCCATCATGGTCGGCCAGGGAGCCCGGAAGGCGGCGGGCGAGGTCACCGCCGTCGCGGACGTGCTCGGAGCCGGTGTGTCGAAGGCGTTGCTGGGCAAGGACGTGCTGCCGGACGACCTGCCGTGGGTGACCGGTGCGGCGGGACTGCTGGGAACGCGGCCGTCGTGGGAGCTGATGCGCGACTGCGACACACTGCTGATGATCGGCGCGAGCTTCCCCTACAGCCAGTTCCTGCCGGACTACGAGCAGGCCCGCGCGGTGCAGATCGACATCGATCCGACCATGATCGGCATGCGTTACCCGTTCGAGGTGAACCTGCTCGGCGATGCGAAGGCGACGCTGTCGGCCCTGCTGCCGCGCCTGCGCCGCAAGCAGGACCGCGCCTGGCGGGAGAAGGTCGAGTCCGGTGTTCAGGACTGGTGGGACGTGATGGAGCGCCGCGCCGGGGTCGAGGCCGAACCGCTCAACCCGGAGCGGGTGTTCCACGAGCTGTCACCGCAGCTGCCCGATGACGCCATCATCACCGCCGACTCCGGCTCGGCGGCCAACTGGTACGCCCGGCACCTGCGGGTGCGCGGCCACATGCGCTGCTCGTTGAGCGGGACGCTGGCCACCATGGGGCCGGGAGCCCCCTACGCCACGGGCGCGAAGTTCGCCCACCCGGACCGGCCGGTGATCGCGCTGGTCGGCGATGGCGCGATGCAGATGAACGGGATCAACGAGCTCATCACCATCGGGCAGTACTGGCGCGAGTGGCGGGACCCGCGGGTGGTCGTGGGCGTGCTCAACAACGGCGATCTCAACCAGGTCACCTGGGAGATGCGCGCGCTCAACGGCGCTCCGCAGTTCCTTCCCTCGCAACGTCTCCCGGAGTTCGACTACGCGGAGTTCGCGCGCAGCGCGGGTTTCCGGGGGATCCGGGTCGCCGACCCTGGCAGCGTCGCCGATGCGTGGGCCGAGGCGCTGAGCAGCGATCGGCCCTGCCTGATCGACTTCGTCACCGACCCGGCCGTGCCACCGATCCCGCCGCAGGCGGACTGGAGCCAGGTCGAGTCGATGGCCGAGGCCATGCTCAAGGGCGATCCCGACGCGTGGTCGGTGGTCACCGAGGGCGTGAAGTCCAAGGCCCAGGAGTACCTCCCGCGCCGTCGCTGACGCGGCACGAACCGGCGCCCCCGGGCGAACCGGGGGCGCCGCTCCGTGGGATCTCAGCTGTTCCTGCGCCGCTCCGGTGGGACGCGGGGCCCGGTGTGGAGCAGCGAGTTCGCCCTTCCCGTCTTGTTCGGAGCGCCGTCCTGGGAAGCCGACGTCTCCCTGGCGGGTTTCATCGGGTTGTGCTGCGCGACTTCGTCGCGAACCCTCTTGGTGAGTTGGCGGATCCGGTCACCGGGCATTCCCACCACTCCTCTCAGCCGTCGTCGAGGTGGTTCTTCTTTCGCGCCCGTCGGGTTGTCACCGCGGGACGGGTGCCAAACACGCTGGTGCAAACAGAATTCCGGTGGAGGGGCGTTCAGCTGCCGGCCGCTTCGCGGAGTGCGGGAAGCAGCTTCTCCCGCGCGAAGCCGAAGAAGCCCGCAGGATCGGCGTCCACGCCGACCTGGACCAGGGCGATGTCGGTGAAACCCGCCTGCCAGTGGGCCTGCACGGTCTTGACGATCGGATCGACGTCAGGGCCGCACGGGATGCCCGCGGCGACGTCGTCGAGCCGCACGTGCTGGGTGGCGGCGGCGAAGCCGGCGGGGCCGGGCAGTTCGGCGTTGACCTTCCAACCACCGGCGAACCAGCGCAGCTGCTCCCAGGCGCGCTGGGCGGCGGCATCGGCGGAGGGGTCCCAGCAGATCGGCTGCTGACCGTACTTGCGATGGCCGCCGCCGGTCGCGGAATCCCAGGTCCGGCAGAGCGAGGATTCGGGCTGGACGGCGATCATCGCGTCGGACAACGGGGCGAAGCGCTGCACCGACTGGTCGCCCGACACCGCGGTGGCCACCGGGACCCGCGGGTCCGGCAGGTCCCACAGCTTCGCCGAATCAACCCGGTAGTGGTCACCGGTGAAGTTCACGTGGCCGCCGTCGAACAGCGAGGAGATGATCCGCAACGCCTCGGTGAGCATCTCGTGCCGCACGTTGACCGGCGGCCAGCCCTGGCCGATGACGTGCTCGTTGAGGTTCTCCCCGGCACCCACACCGAGCGTGAACCGGTTGTCGGAGAGCAACCCGATCGTGGCGGCCTTCTGCGCCACGACGGCCGGGTGGTAGCGCATGATCGGCGCGGTGACGAAGCTCAGCAGGTCCATCCGCTCGGTCATCTGCGTGACGGCCCCCAGCACGCTCCACGCGTAGGGGGAGTGGCCCTGCTCGTCCAGCCACGGCGAGTAGTGGTCGCTCATCACCGCGAAGTCGAACCCCGCGCGCTCGGCCGCGGCCGCCTGCTTGACCAGCTCGCGCGGCCCCGACTGCTCCGTCATCAGCGTGTACCCGAACCGAACCATGTTGCCCGCCCTCCGGTGCTCGCCAGTCCTGTCCGCGAGTAACCGCGGGGCGGCGCGGTGAAACGTTCGCGCGTTGGGCATGGCCGCATCGGTTAATGGGTAATCAACGAGTGACGCCCGGGACAGTCGAGGTGAGCGAGGAGGAAGCGTGCGCGAGGTCGACGAGCTGCCCTGCGAGATCAAGCAGGAGGAGCAGATCTGGATCCCGATGTCCGACGGAACCCGCTTGTCCGGACGCATCTGGCGCCCGGTCGCCTCCGACACCGAACCGGTTCCGGCGGTGCTGGAGTTCATCCCGTACCGGCAGCGGGACCTCACGTCGTTGCGCGATTCCATCCACCACCCGTACCTGGCCGGGCACGGCTACGCGTGCGCCCGCGTGGACCTGCGCGGCAGCGGTGATTCCGACGGGATCCTGGCCGACGAGTACCTGGAGCAGGAGCTCGCCGACGCCGAGGAAGTGCTGGCCTGGCTGGCGGAACAGCCGTGGTGCACCGGGCGGACCGGCATGATGGGCATCTCCTGGGGCGGTTTCAACGCCCTTCAGGTGGCGGCCAGGAGACCGCCGAGCCTGGGGGCGATCGCTGCGGTGTGCTGCGCCGACGACCGCTACGCCGATGACGTGCACTACATGGGCGGATGCCTGCTCAGCGACAACCTGTCCTGGGCGAGCACGATGTTCGCCTACACCTCCTGCCCGCCCGATCCGGAGGTCGTCGGCGACCGCTGGGAGGAGATGTGGCGCGAACGCATGGAGGAGAGCGGCCTGTGGATCGACACCTGGCTGCGCCACCAGCGTCGCGACGACTACTGGCGGCACGGTTCGATCTGCGAGGACTTCTCCGCGGTCGAATGCCCGGTGCTGGCGGTGAGCGGCTGGGCCGACGGTTACTCCAACGCCGTGTTCCGGCTGATGCAGAACCTCGACGCGCCGCGCCGCGGACTGATCGGGCCGTGGTCGCACAAGTACCCGCACCTGGGGCGACCGGGTCCCGCGATCGGCTTCCTGCAGGAGCTGGTGCGCTGGTGGGACCACTGGCTCAAGGGCGTCGACAACGGAGCGATGGACGGCCCGATGCTGTGCACCTGGATGCAGGAGAGCATGCCGCCGTCCACCAGCTACGAGGAGCGTCACGGTCGCTGGGTCGGCGAGCCGTCGTGGCCTTCGCCGCACGTGCGCCGCACGCGGTTCCCGCTGGGGCAGAACAGGATCGCGCAGCCGGGGGAGGAGCAGGACGCACGGCCGCTGACGGTGTCCTCACCGCTGTCGGTCGGGCAGTACGCCGGCAAGTGGTGCTCCTACAACGCACCCCCGGACCTGCCCTACGACCAGCGCGAGGAGGACGGCGGCTCGCTGGTGTTCGACACCGAGCCGCTGACCGAGCGCTGCGAGATCCTGGGAGGACCGCTGCTGGACGTGTGCGTGGAGGTGGACCGGCCGGTGGCGATGCTGGCCGCACGGCTCTCCGACGTCAGCCCGACCGGACAGGCCACGCGCGTGACCTACGGTCTGCTCAACCTCACCCACCGCGACGGGCACGACCATCCGAAACCGCTGGAACCCGGTGTGCGGTACCAGGTTCGGTTGCGGTTGAACGGCGTGGCCCAGGCCTTCCCGGAGGGTCATCGCATCCGGCTGGCGCTGTCCACTTCGTACTGGCCGCTAGCCTGGCCGCCGCCGGAACCGGTGCGGCTGACCGTGCATCCGACCGACAGCGAGCTGGAACTGCCGATCCGGCCGGCCGACGAGGCCGATGAGCTGCCCACGCCGCTGTTCGGTGAACCCGAGGGCGCCCCACCGGTGCCGGCGAAGCAGATCACCCCCGGGGAGCAGCGGTGGCAGGTCAGCAGGGACCTGGCCGACTACCGCTCGTCGCTGGAGGTGATCAAGGACCTGGGGCATGCCCACTTCGACGGCATCGACCTGGACGTCGATCGCCGCGCCACCGAGCTCTACAGCTGGGTCGGGGAGGACTTCGACTCGGTGCGCGGAGAAATCGAGTGGACGATGGGCTTCACCCGCGGCGACTGGGCGGTGCGCACCAGCACCCGCACGGCGCTGACGTCCACGGCCACCGAGTTCCGGCTGCACGCCGAACTCGACGCCTACCTGGGCGGGGAGCGCGTGTTCTCCAAGAACTGGGACCGCCGCATCCCGCGCGACAACGTGTGATCATCGAAAAGCGTTGCCGCGCCGGGGGTCGATCACCCCGGCGCGGCAACGCGGGTCTCATTGGCCGTTCTTCTGCACGTAACCCCGGACGAAGTCCTGCGGGTTCTCCTCGAGGACGTCGTCGATGTCGTCGAGCAGTTCGTCGGTGTCCTCGTCGAGCTGCTCGCGGCGTTGTTGGCCCGACGTCGTCGGGGCCGGGGCGTCCTCGTCGTCGTCCGGGGGTCTGCGGGTCTTGTCCTGGTGCATGGGGGCCTCCACGGTCGGCGGGCTCGCCCGCTCGCCATACCCGTTGCGGTGGAACGCGAATCCCCGCCTCAGCTCGCCTTCCGCAGCAGACTGCGGCGTTCCTGCTCGCCGAGACCGCCCCACACGCCGTAGGGCTCGTGGGACCGCAGCGCGTGCTCGCGGCACTGGGCGATGACCGGGCAGCGGCGGCAGACGGCCTTCGCCTGGCGCTCCCGCTGGGCTCGGCGCTCGCCGCGTTCGTTGTCCGGGTGGAAGAACCGAGCGGTCCTGAGATCCCGGCACGCGGCGCGCAGCTGCCAGTGCCAGGAGTCGCTGTTGGGCTTCGGAAGGCGGGTCGTGGCGGTCATTCTCACCTCCGTGCTGCCGAGTTCGATCATCCGGTCGATCATGGATTACCCGGTGGGGGCACGGTTCACACATGGCGGGCTCCGGTTCGGACCGTGCCGTTCCGGGTAGCCCGGAGAGGATGCAGCGCACGAAGACCGAACTCGATCGCCCGGACCTGTCCGAGGCCGGTGTCGTGGCGTGGCGCGTCGAGGGCCGGGGCCCTCCGCTGGTGTGCGTGCACGGCGCAGGGGTCTCCAGCCGGGAGCTGCTGCCGTTCGTGTCCGGCCGGGCCGGAGTGCGCGAGACCTGGGCGGTGGACCTGCCCGGCTTCGGGTCCAGTCGTCGTTCCGGCCGCCCGCTCGGGCTCCACGACCTGGCGCAGGCCTTGGACGTGTGGCGGCAGCAGGTGGGGTTGGCGGAGGTGAACCTGCTCGGATGCTCCTTCGGGTGCCAGATCGCCGTCGAGGCGGCGCTGCACGCCCCGGAGCACGTGCGGGGGCTCGTCCTGGTCGGCCCGACCACCGACCCGCGCGCCCGCACCTGGCAGGGCCAGGTGCGCCGGTGGTTGCGCAACGCCCGCTGCGAACCGCGCCGGCTCGCACCGCTGACGTTCCGCGACTACCGGGAGGCCGGCCTTCGGCGCGTGGTGACCAGCTTCGCCGAGTCGATCCACGACCGCCTCGAGGACAAGCTGCCCCGGGTCGGTGCGCCCGCGCTGGTCGTGCGCGGCGAGCACGACGCGCTGGTCCCGCAGGACTGGGCTCAGCGGGTCACCAGGCTGCTCCCGGAAGCCCGCCTGCTGGTCTGGCCCGGCGCGGCGCACATGGTGCCGTTCGCGGCGCCCGACGACCTGGGGAGCGCGGTCGAGGACTTCCTCGCGGCGTCGTGATCAACCGGAGGCGTCCGCGGAGGACATGTCGCCGTCGGCGTGCTGCCCCCGGACCTCCCACCGCATCCGCACCCGCGTGCCGTTCTCCCCGGCGCACACGACCGCTTCGTCGGCGAGCCGGTGGATCAGCGGGAGACCGCGCTTGCGCTCCTGGTCACCGTCGTGCGGAGAGCGCCACGATCCGTGGTCGGTGACCGTCACCTCGACGCCCCGGTCGAGCAGCGAGGCCTCCACGTCGAACGGTCCGGGCATGCCGTCGTAGGCGTGTTCGACGGCGTTCGCCATGGCCTCGTAGGTGGCCAGCGCCAGCGCACCGGCGAGGCTGTCGCCGAGCCCGGCGGTGCGGGCCCACTGGTCCAGCTCATCGCGCAGCACCGGCAAGCTGCCGGCGGAGGCGAGTACTCTGTGGCGGCGCAAGGCCTCCACGGCCCCGGGCTCCGGCCCGCCTGACTGAGCGGGTGCCATAGGTCGCTTCCTAACAGTTCTCCGTCAAACGAGGCTCAGCTCCTAGGTTCGGCGACTCGGACAGCTCACAAACCCCGCGCGCCGGACAGCGCGTCATCGCGGTCGGCGAACACGTCGAACTCCTGGTCCAGTCCCATGAGCTGGATCGGGCGCAGCGTGGCGACGTTGGCGGCGACGACCCGGAACCGGGTGCCGGCCGCCTCCGCGTTGCGGTGGGTGCGCACCAGCACGGCCAGTCCGGCCGACGACAGGAACGTGACGTCCATGATGTCGAGCACCAGGACCTCGGGCTCATCGGTGAGGGCGTGGTTGAGCACCGCCTCGAGCTGCGGTGAGTTGACCAGTTCGACCTCGCCGGTCGCGGTGACGAAGAGCGTGCGGCCCGACCACTCGGCGACCGCGCTGAACGGCGTCGTGCTCTCGTTGATGTCGGTAGCCATGACCCCATGATGGGACCGCTGGGCCCGCTTGGCAAAGACGCACGGCACCGTGGCGGCTATGCTGAACGCATGCGTGCTTCTGCGGACTCTTCCGCCGAGGAGCGTTTGCGGCGCATCGAACTGGTCACGGACACCTCGTTGGCTCACCTGGACGTCAACGAGCTGCTGCGCGAAATCCTGGCTCGGGTGCGCGATGTCCTTGGTGTGGACATGGCGACGGTCCTGCTGCTGGATCCGGGTGGTGAGGAGCTGATCGCGACCGCCTCGGTGGGCATCGAGGACGAGGTCCGGCAGGGCGTCCGCATCCCCGTGGGCAACGATTTCGCCGCCGCCGTGCTCGACTCCGAGCGAGCCGTCGTGTCCAACCGGGTCGACGACGACGTCCTCGTCAGCACGCCGTTGCAGCCGAAGGGGATCCGATCGCTCGTCGGCGCCCCGATGGTCGCGAGCGGGGACACGCTGGGAGTGCTGTGCGTCGGCGCGTTCGGAGAGCACGGGTTCACCGACCAGGACGCCGGTCTGGTGCGCATCGCCGCCGACCGCATCGCCTCTGTCTCGAAGGTCGGTTCCTCGCGCGCGGAACGCATCGCCGCGACCGTGCTGCAGCACAGCCTGCTGCCCGGCCGCTTGCCGTCCGTTCCCGGTGTGTCGATGGACGGCCGATACATCGCCGGCGCCGACCACGGCATCGGCGGTGACTGGTACGACGTGTTCGAGCTGCCCTCCGGCCAGATCGGCATCGTGATCGGTGACGTCGTCGGCCACGGCCTGCTGGCCGCGGTCGTGATGGGACGTCTGCGCAGCGCGCTGCGCGCCTACGCGCTCGACGACGAGAACCCCGCCCGCGTCCTGCACAAGCTCGACCGCAAGGTCACCTACTTCGAGCCGGACGCGATGGCCACGGTGTCCTACGCGCTCTACGACCCGGTCACGTCGCGGCTGGAGCTCTCGCTGGCCGGGCATCTGCCGCCGGTGCTCGCGCTGCCCGGTGATTGCGGCGACCTCGTCAAGGTGCCGGTGGACCCGCCGGTGGGCGTGGAGGTGTCCCGCCGCGAGCGGCGCTCCACCACCATCGAGCTGCCGGAGTCCTCCGTGCTGTGCTTCTACACCGACGGGCTCATCGAGCGCCGCCAGCAGTCCATCGACGTCGGGCTGAACTCGCTGTGCGAGGCGATCGAGTGCGCGCCCGCCCAGGAGGTCTGCACCGCCGTCACCAACCGCCTGGTGACGGCGGCGTCAGCCGGTGACGACGTCACGCTGCTGGTCCTCAGCCGCCACGGCTAGGCGCTGTCGGCCACCAGCTCCTAACTTCCCAGCGCGACCTCCTCGTTGACCTGCTCCTGGTTCTCGTAGGTGCGGTCGGGGACGATGCGCAACGCGCGCAGCACCTCGCCGTCCACGCCCTGCTGCTCGGCGATGTGCACCAGTTCCTGCTTGCTGACCGGGTAGTGCACCTCCCGCAGGAACGGCTGCACGCTGTCCGGGTCCGGAGGATGGGTCATGACCGCTCACCTCGTCTTCGGCGTGTCCGGGGAAGGCTCTGGGGGGTGGTTTCCCCGAAACCGGCCCGTTCAATCACCGACCAGCTCCGAGACCCTGTCGGTCGCGTGCCTGGCCTCCGGCAGGCTCTGCAAGATCCAGCCGTGGAACATCCCGGGGTACTCCTCGTAGTCGACGTCGGCGCCGGTCGCGCGGATCCGGTCGCGCAGTCGTCGCGAGTCGGTCAGCAGCACGTCGCGGGTTCCGGTGAACACGCTGATCGGAGACAGCCCCGACAGGTCGCCGAACAGCGGGCTCACCCGCGGATCGCGCTGATCGAGTCCGTCGGTGTAGAGCCGGGCGGCCTCCCGCAGCCCCGGCCCGCTGAGGAACGGGTCGTGCGACTCGCGCTCGGCGATGCCCGGATCCGACGTGGTGAGGTCCAGCCAGGGCGCGAACAGCACCAGACGTCGCGGCTGCGGCCACCCGCGGTGCTTGATCCGCTGCGCCACGAACAGGCTCAGCCCGCCGCCCGCGGAGTCGCCCATGACGATCTGGTCCTGGGTCGGGAGATCCCCGAGGGTCCGCTGGTAGGTCTCCCAGACCATCGCCAGCGTCTCGTCGTAGGCGTGCGCGGGAGCCAGCGGGTAGATCGGCACGGTGACCACCGAACCGGTCGAGTCGATCAGCCGGGCGAGGAACCGCCAGTGCGCCTGCTCGACCTGGTGAACGTAGGCGCCTCCGTGCAGGTAGAGGATGTGCTGCGAGTTCTCCGGCTCGCGGGGGTGCAGCGTGTAGCAGCGGTGGCCGAGCACGTCGGACTCCACGACGTCGAATCGCCGGTGGACCCAACCGGGCACCTGCACGCTCTCCGCCTGGTGGCTCTCCGCGCTGTCCCGCAACTTCCCCGGATCGGCGAAGACCTGCTTGCGCCGGGTCACCCAGTACTTCGCGATGACGACCCGAGCCTGCCAGCTCACCACCGGTGAACCTCCTCTCGTGCTCCGAACTCCGCTCCCGGCGTACCCGCTCAACACCGGCCAAACCGCGCCCTGCCGGGGAGGCGGACGGGGGTGTTCCACTTGAGACCGTGGATGTCGTTGGGGTGAAACGGATTTCACGAGCCCGGAGAGGTCTATCGCGCGCAGTTCGGGTGCGGGTTACGGGCGATGTGCACCAGAGTGGGGGAATCGGGAGGCAGAGTGCCCCTGGAAGCGAGGTGTGTGGCTGATCACTCTGGATGCCCTGCCGAGACCACGGGGAGCCGCGATGGGTGTTGGAGTGGCACGACCAGCCGGTACCGGTCCGCTCAGCGAGACCGGGCGGCTGTTCCTGCACGCCGTGGACGTGGCGAGGGCGGTGTTCGCCCGGCCGTTCCAGTGGCGCGAGTTCGTCCAGCAGTCCTGGTTCGTCGCCAGCGTGACCATTGTGCCCACCGCCCTGGTGTCGATCCCGTTCGGGGCGGTGATCGCGCTGCAGCTCGGTTCGCTGACCAAGCAGATCGGCGCTCAGTCGTTCACCGGCGCCTCCAGCGTGCTGGCCATCATCCAGCAGGCCAGCCCGCTGATCACCGCACTGCTCATCGCCGGGGCCGGCGGCTCGGCGATCTGCGCCGACCTGGGTGCGCGCACCATCCGCGACGAGATCGCCGCGATGGAAACCCTGGGCGTCTCACCGATCCACCGGCTGGTCGTGCCGCGCGTGCTCGCGGCGATGCTCGTCGCCACCCTGCTCAACGGCGTGGTCAGCGTCGTCGGCGTGCTCGGCGGCTACTTCTTCAACGTCATCATGCAGGGCGGCACTCCCGGCGCCTACATGGCCAGCTTCAACGGCCTCGCACAGCTGCCCGACCTGTGGATCGGTGAGATCAAGGCGGTGATCTTCGGGTTCATCGCCGGAGTGGTCGCCGCCCACCGGGGGCTCAACCCCGCACCGGGGCCGAAAGGCGTTGGGGACGCGGTGAACCAGGCCGTGGTCATCTCGTTCATGCTGCTGTTCCTGGTGAACGTGGTGCTCACCGCGATCTACCTGCAGCTAGTCCCGGCGAAGGGGATGTGAGCCGTGGTCGTGGCGACCGGCCGAGTCCGACGGCTGCTCAACGGGCCGCTGCGGGTCCTCGACACCTCCGGTGACCAGGCGCTGTTCTACCTGCGCGCCATCGCGTGGGCGCCGCGCACGCTGCGCCGCTACTCCAAGGAAGTGCTGCGGTTGCTGGCCGAGGTGACCTTCGGCAGCGGCGCGCTGGCGGTGCTCGGCGGCACGATCGGCGTGATGGTGGGCATGACGCTGTTCACCGGCACGGTCGTCGGGATGCAGGGCTACACCGCGCTCAACCAGCTCGGCACGGCCAGCTTCACCGGGTTCGTCTCGGCCTACTTCAACACCCGCGAGGTCGCGCCGCTGGTGGCGGGTCTGGCGCTGTCGGCGACCGTCGGCTGCGGGTTCACCGCGCAGCTGGGCGCGATGCGCATCTCCGAGGAGATCGACGCGCTGGAGGTCATGGCGGTGCGCAGCGTGCCGTTCCTGGTGACCACCCGCGTGCTGGCCGGTATCGGCGCGGTCATCCCGCTGTACGTGATCGGGCTGATGTCGTCGTACCTGGCGTCGAGGGTGATCACCGTCTACTTCTACGGCCAGTCCGCGGGCACCTACGACCACTACTTCCACCTGTTCCTACCGCCTGAGGACGTGCTGTTCTCCTTCGGCAAGGTGCTGCTGTTCAGCCTGATGATCATCCTGGTGCACTGCTACTACGGCTTCCGCGCCTCAGGCGGTCCCGCCGGAGTCGGCAGCGCGGTGGGCCGGGCGGTGCGCACCGCGATCATCGCCCTCAACGTGCTGGACTTCTTCCTCAGCCTCGCGATCTGGGGCGCCACCACGACCGTCCGGATCGCCGGATGAGGGCGGGCGAGCGGGCCGAGGCGGTGCGCCGCCGCGTCGTCGGGGCGGTGTTCATCAGCGTGATCGTGCTGTTCCTGGCCTCGACGGTCGCGGTGTACCAGAAGGCGTTCACACCGGTGGTCAACGTGCTGCTGCGAACCGACCGCGTCGGGAACCAGCTGCAACCGCCCTCGGACGTCAAGGTGCGCGGCCTGGTGGTCGGCGAGGTGCGGGAAGTGCGCGCCACCGCGAGCGGCGCCGAGCTGGACCTGGCGCTGCACCCGGACAAGGCGCACCTCATCCCGGCCGAGGTCACCGCGCGGCTGCTGCCCAAGACCCTCTTCGGCGAGCGCTACGTCAGCCTCGTCCCGCCTCCCGAACCCTCCCGCGAGTCGCTGCGCGACGACGACGTCATCGAGCAGGACCGCAGCGAGGCATCGATCGAGCTGGAGAAGGTGCTCAGCGACCTGATGCCGGTGCTGCAGGCCGTCCGGCCCGACAAGCTCGCCACCACGCTCAACACCGTCTCGATGGCGCTGGACGGACGAGGTGAGCAGCTCGGCGAGACGCTGGTGGCCACGAACCGCTACCTGGAGCAGTTCAACCCGGCGCTGCCCGAGCTCAAGGGCAACATCCAGGCGCTCGCCGACGTCGCTCACCTCTACGCCGAGACCACGCCGGAGCTCACGCAGGCCTTGCGCGACCTGGCGGTCAACCACCGGACCGTCGCCGACAACCGCGAGGGCCTCGACCGCCTCTACCGCACGGTGACGACCGGGGTCGCGGACCTGGACGGTTTCCTGCGCGTCAACTCGGAGAACATCATCGACCTCAACGCGGCCAGTCGTGAACACCTGCGGTTGCTGGCGCGCTACTCGCCCGAATACCCCTGCCTGTTCGACGATCTCGCCGATTCGGTGCCCCGCCTCGACCAGGTCGCGGGCAAGGGCACCGACACCCCGGGCGTGATCCGCCTGCGGGTGCAGATCAGCGACAGCGCCGACAAGTACCTGCCCGGCCACGACGAACCGAGCTGGCAGGACCGGCGCGGTCCCCGCTGCTACGACCAGGTCCCGATGCCCGCCGACCTGCCCGGCGGCGGACCGCCGCGCGACGGATCGACGCACCCGCCGCAGCGCGAGCAGCGCACACCACCGGCCTCGACCAGTCCGAGCTCGTTCACCGGGCCCGGGGGTTCGATGCAGCACTCGCCGGCCGAGCAGCGCCTCATCGCGGCCCTGCTGTCACCGGCGACCAGGCTGCGCCCGGACGAGGTTCCGGCCTGGAGCACGTTGCTGGTCGGCCCGCTGTACCGAGGAGCGGAGGTGCAGGTGCGATGAGGTCGATCACGCCGTCGCTGACCAAGCTCGTCGCGTTCATCGCGGTCACGCTGCTGGCCACCGGGCTGCTCGGGGTCACCATCGCCAACACCAGTTTCGGCCCCACCACGGGGTATTCGGCGCGCTTCACCGACGTCACCGGGCTCAACGAGGGCGATGACGTGCGCATCGCCGGGGTCAAGGTCGGCCAGGTCCGCTCGATCGAGATCGCCGAGAAGCGGCAGGCGCACGTGGAGTTCACGCTCTTCGGCGACCGCGCGCTGCCCACCTCGACCACCGCGTCGATCAAGTACCGCAACCTCGTCGGACAGCGCTACCTCGCCATCGAACGGGGGGAGGGCACCGGTGCGATGCTGCCGGAGGACTCGACGATCTCGATCGACCGCACCCGGCCCGCGCTGAACCTCACGGTCCTGTTCAACGGCTTCAAACCGCTGTTGCAGGCGCTCTCGCCCGAGGACGTCAACAAGCTCTCGCACGCGATCATCCAAACCCTGCAAGGGGAAGGCGGCACCGTGCAGAGCCTGCTGGCGCACATCGGCTCGCTGACCCAGACCCTGGCCTCCCGGGACCAGGTGATCGGCGACGTCATCACCAACCTCAACGACGTCCTCGGCACCGTCAACAGCCGCAACGCCGAGCTCGACGAGGTGCTGGTGCAGACCCAGCAGGTCGTCTCCGGCCTGGCCGCCGACCGCGAGCAGATCGGCTCGGCCGTCGACGGGATCGGCCAGGTCAACGAGGCGACCGCCGGACTGCTCGCCGAGGGCAGGCAGCCGCTGCGCGAGAGCATCGCGCACCTGGGCGTGCTCTCGCACCACCTCGACAACCACCGGCCGCTCGTGGAGCGGTTCGCCGCGGGCCTGCCCAACAAGCTCAACACCATCAACCGCACCGCCAGCTACGGGTCGTGGTTCAACTACTTCCTGTGCCGCAGCTCCGGGCAGGTGCGCATCTCCAGCCTCGGCGTGACCGCGCCGCTGCCCGCGACGTCCCCCGAGCAGATGCCTGAGAGGTGCCGATGATCGAGCGGCTCAGACGGCGCGACCCGGCGGCCGCCGGGGTGGTGGGCCTGGTGCTGATCACCGCGATCTCGCTGCTGGCGTTCTACTTCGAGGACCTGCCGGTCGTCGGCGGCACCACCTACCGCGCGCAGTTCACCGAGGCGGCCGGGCTCAAACCCGACGACGAGGTCCGCATCGCCGGGGTCAAGGCCGGCGAGGTGACCTCGATGTCCTTGCGCGGCAAGCACGTCGAGGTCGCTTTCCGCGTCGACGACGCATGGGTGGGCGACCGGACCACCGCCTCCATCGAGATCAAGACCCTGCTCGGCCAGAAGTACCTGTCGCTGGACCCGCAGGGCGAACGCGAACAGGACGCCGCCGCGACGATCCCCGCCGACCGCACCCGCTCGCCCTACGACGTCACCGAAGCCTTCCAGGACCTCGGCCGCACCTCCGGCGAGGTCGACACCGGCGCGCTGGCGCAGAGCTTCCAGACCATGGCCGACACCTTCCGCGGAACCCCGGCGCACGTGGGCGAGGCGCTGCGCGGGCTCTCGGCGTTCTCCCAGGTCATCTCCAGCCGGGACCAGCAGCTCAAGCAGCTGCTGAGCAACACTCGCCAGGTCAGCCAGGTGCTCGGCGACCGCGACGAGGTCTTCGCCCGGCTGCTGGCCGACGGCAACCTGCTGATGGAGGAGATCCGCTTCCGGCGCGAAGCGATCAGCACGCTGCTGCGCAGCACCCGGCAGCTCTCCGAGCAGCTGCGCGGGCTCGTCGCCGACAACCACGTCCAGTTGCGACCCGCGCTGACCACGCTGGAACGGGTCACCGAGGTGCTGCACCGCAACCAGGACAACCTCAACAGAGGCCTGCAGAACCTCGCGCCGTTCGCGCGGTACTTCAGCAACACGGTCGGCAACGGGCGCTGGTTCGACAGCTACGTCTGCGGCCAGGTCCCGCCCGTGCTGCACGCCGGCCCGGTGACGTCCAACGAGGAAGGCTGCCGCCCGCCGATCGAGGGCGGCGCCGGGGGAGGTCCGCGATGAGCAAGCGCGCTGTGGCCGTCGTCCTCGCGACCGCGCTGCTGATCACCGGAGGTGCCTGGTGGGCCGTGGCGCTCACCGCGCGCACCTCGGTGAC
The DNA here is from genome assembly GCF_040677225.1 of Saccharopolyspora sp. NPDC049357. NCBI lineage: Bacteria > Bacillati > Actinomycetota > Actinomycetes > Pseudonocardiales > Pseudonocardiaceae > Saccharopolyspora > Saccharopolyspora sp. NPDC049357. The sequence goes on from NZ_JBFAQJ010000019.1 coordinate 116,491, forward strand.
CGCCCACTTCGGCGCCACCGTCGGGTTGTTCCCCGGCTCCGACGTGCGGGTGCTGGGCATGCGGGTCGGTTCGGTGACCGAGGTCGTCCCCGAAGGCACCCAGGTGCGGGTCGAGATGCGCATCGACGACGGCACGCCGATCCCCGCCGACGCCAAGGCCGTCGCGGTCGCGCCGAGCTTGGTCAGCGACCGGTACGTGCAGTTCACGCCCGTCTACGAAGGCGGACCGGAACTGGCCGACGGGGCCGTGATCCCGCGCGAGCGGACCGCGACGCCGCTGGAGCTCGACGAGATCAACCGCAACACCGACCGCACCATGCGGATGCTGGGACCGGACGGGGCCAACGAGAAGGGCGCGCTGTCGGACTTCCTCGACGTGCAGGCCGCCAACCTGGGCGGGCACGGCGCCGAGCTCAACGACATGCTGCAGCGGTTGAGCCAGGCCACCAGCACGCTGTCGGGCTCCAAGGAGGACATGTTCGCCACCGTCGACAACCTCCAGCTGTTCAACCGCACGCTCGCCGACAGCGACCAGCAGGTGCGCCGGTTCAACACCCAGCTGTCCGACACCGCGGCGTTCCTGGCCGCCGAACGCGGCGAACTCGGCGCGGCGCTGCGGGAACTCGGCCCGGCGCTGTCGGAGACCGCCGGGTTCATCCGCGACAACCGCGCCGTGCTGCGGACCAACGTGGACCACCTGCGAGCGGTGACGCAGGTGCTCGTCGACCAGCGGGCGGCGCTGGAGGAGGTCACCGACCTCGCGCCGCTGGGGCTGTCGAACCTCGCCAACACCTACGACGCCTCCACCGGGTCCACCCGCACCCGCGGCAACATCAACGAGCTGACCCACCCGCCGATCGTCATCGTCTGCAAGCTGCTGCGGCAGTCGCCCCCGGACCGCCCGGTGCCGCCCGTGCTCGCCGACGCCTGCAACCGCATCGAACCGATCGTCACCGGAGCGGTCCCGCTGCCGTCCCCGGCCGAGACGATCACCTCGCTGGAGCACGGGCACGCACCTGACATCCCGCTCCCGCTGGTCGACGCCATGCGCGACACCGGCACACCCCACCCGGGAGGTGGTCGCTGATGCGGATCGCGGTGGCGCTGCTGAGCTTCCTGCTGGTCGCCGGATGCGGCCAGCACGGGTTCACCGGCCTGTACAACGCGCCGCTGCCCGGCGGCGCCGACCTCGGCGACGACCCGTACCGGGTCACCGCCCAGCTGGCCGACGTGCTGGACCTGGTGCCGCAGGCCAGCGTGAAGGTCAACGACGTCTCCGTCGGCCGGGTCTCCGGCATCCGGCTGGCCCCGGACGGCTGGACCGCCGAGGTCACCCTGGAGATCAACCGCGACGTGCGGTTGCCCGCGAGCGCCATCGCCCAGCTGCGCCAGTCCAGCCTGCTCGGCGAGAAGTACGTCCAGCTCGACGGTTCCGCGACGGACGGTCGAGCGCTGCTGTCCGACGGCGACCGCATCCCGCTGTCGCGCACGAACCGGCACCCGCAGGTCGAGGAGGTGCTGGGGGCGCTGTCGATGCTGCTCAACGGCGGCGGCATCGGCCAGCTCCAGCACATCAACCAGGAACTCGGCGCCGCCCTGTCCGGCAACGAGGCCGACATCCGCTCGCTGCACCGGAACCTGGAGGTCTTCACCCGGGAGCTCGACGGCCAGCGCGGTGAGATCACCCGCGCCATCGACGGGCTCAACCGGCTCGCCACCTCGCTGGTCGGGCAGAAGCACGACATCGCCTTCGCGCTGGACAACCTAGGGCCCGGGCTGAAGGTCATCAACGAGCAGCGAGGGCAGCTGGTCACCATGCTCCAGCAGATGGACCGGCTCTCCGAGGTCGCCGTGGAGACCACCGAGCGCAGCAAGCAGGACACCCTGGAGAACCTGCGGTCGCTGAGCCCCATCCTGCAGAAGCTGGCGGAAGCGGGCGAAGACCTCCCCAAGTCGCTGGAAATCCTGGTCACCTTCCCGTTCACCGACTACACGGTGAACGCGATCAAGGGCGACTACACCAACCTGGACCTGCAGCTGGACCTCGACCTGAGCACGTTCGTCGACAACGTGCTGCAGGGACGCCCGCCGCCCACCGGCGGCGTGGGGCCCGGCGAACTCCCGCTCCCGCTGCCCGCACCGGCACCGGGACCCGCACCCGCCGAGCCGCCACCGCCGCGACCGGGCGGACCGTTCGACGCAGTGCTCGGAGGTGTCCGGTGATCTCGAAGCGGGTCAAGCTGCAGATCGGGGCGTTCGTGCTGATCGCCCTGGTCGGCATCACCTACGTCGGCGCCACCTACGCCGGACTGGACCGGCTGGTGTCCTCCCGCGGGTACACCACCATCGCCCGGTTCCGCGACTCCGGCGGCATCTTCACCAACGCCGAGGTCACCTACAGAGGACTTCCCATCGGGCGGGTCGGACCGCTGCGGCTGACGCCCTCGGGCGTCGACGTGTCGCTGGAGATCGAGGACAGCGCACCGAAGATCCCGGCCGACACCGACGCGGTGGTCACCAACCGATCGGCGGTGGGGGAGCAGTACGTCGACCTCCGCCCCCGATCCGACGGTGGTCCGCACCTCGGAGAAGGCTCGGTGATCACCAGCGACCGCACCTCGATCCCGGTGCCGCCGGAGGACCTGCTGGCCAACCTGGACCGCACGGTGCGCAGCATCCCGATCGGCTCGCTGCAGACCGTGGTCACCGAACTGGACCTGGCGTTCACCGGCCTCAACGGCCCGCTCGGCACGCTGCTCGACACCTCGAACGCCTACACCCGGCAGGCCACCGACCACCTGCCGCAGACGCTGGACCTGATCTCCAGCGGGCGGGAGGTGCTGGAAACGCAGCGGGAGCAGGGCGCCGAGATCGCCTCCTTCAGCAGGGACCTCCACCTGTTCGCCGGGCAGCTGCGCGCTTCCGACCCCGACCTGCGCCGCGTCATCGGCGCAGCGCCGGACGCCGCCGAGCAGGTCAGCGGTCTGCTGCGGGAATCCGGGCCGCAGCTCGGCGGGCTGTTCTCGAACCTGCTGACCACCGCCAACGTCTACCGCACCCGGCTCGACGGCGTGGAGCAGCTGCTGGTGACCTACCCGAGCCTCGCGCAGGGCACCAAGACCACCGTCCCCGGCGACGGGAGAGCCCGGTTCGGCCTGGTCCTGAACAGCTTCGACCCGTTCGTCTGCAGCCAGGGCTACGAGAGCACCCACCAGCGAGCGGGCACCGACGTCGCCGAAACCCCCGCCAACCTGGAAGCCCACTGCGCGGAACCCCCGGGCAGTCCCATCAACGTCAGAGGCTCCCAACACGAATCACCGCGGTAGGAGCTGTTCAGGAATTGCTTTGCGTGGCGGTGCGGGTGGCGGAACCTGAGCGGCTTCGTGGTCTCCGTGCGCCGCTCCTGATGTATTCCGCTTACCCAGGGGGTGGACATCGGCGTCGCGGCGTACTCGCCACGAAGCCGCTCAGAACCCG
>NZ_JBFAQJ010000020.1:0-118128 GCF_040677225.1 Saccharopolyspora sp. NPDC049357
TTTCGCGCGAAATTTGAACGCCGCGTTCCGTCGTCGAATTTCGCGCGAAATTCGAATCCCCCGAGCCGAGCACGCTCCTGAACTGCGAAAACGCGCTCGGCCGGGGATTCCTGCTAGGAGCGGGTGATGAAGGTCGCCAGGTCTTCGGACTGCTGGATCCGGGACGGCTCGTGGACGTACATCATGTGGCCCGCCGGGTAGTAGCGGACGTCGATGTTCTCCCGAAGCTCCTCCGGGACCGGCAGCCGCGCCAGGACGTGCTCGGCGGCGAAGTACGGCGTCGCGCCGTCGGTGTAGCCGCAGCCCACGTGCACCCGCAGGTGCGGGTTGGCCTGCATCGCCGCCCCGAGCCGGTCCACGACGGACACCGCCGCGCCCTCGAACTCCTTGTACGACCAGGGCTGCACCCGGCCGGTCAGGGTCTCGTAGGGCAGGTCGCTGCGGTAGTCGAGCTCTTCGCGCAGGTAGTGGTTGATGGCCGCCGAGTAGGCGCCGCGGATGCCGGAGATGCTCGGGTCGTCGGTGAAGCGCTCCACCGCGGCGTCGGGCTCCCAGCCGGTGAACCGCCCGTCCATCCGGCCGACGGTCTTGCGCTCGTCGCGCAGCAGCTCGGTGAAGAACCGGATGTGCTCGATGCGCATGTTGACGCGGTCCACGTAGTCCTCGGACAGCCCGGACAGCTCGGCGACCTTGCGCACCACGTCGGCCCGCTCCTCGGCGGTCAGCCGAGCACCTCGCGCCAGCGCCCACGGGTAGTCCTCGGCGGCGAACTTCTCGGCCTCGTCGAGGACGTCGCGCAGCGGGCGGTCGCCGTGCTTGCCGTGGTGGTGGGCGATGGCCGCGTAGGTCGGCAGGTACAGCGAGTACGGCAGGTCGTTGCCCTCGGTGAACCGGATCGTGCCCATGTCCAGCACGGACGAGATCAGCAGCAGCCCGTTCGGGTACAGCCCGTGCCGCGACTGGAGGTGGTCGGCCAGTGCCGCCGCGCGCAGCGTCCCGTAGGACTCGCCCGCGAGGTACTTCGGCGACATCCACCGGCTGTTGCGGGTCGTCCACAACCGGATGACCTCGGCGATCGACTCGACGTCGCCCTGGAAACCGTGGAAGTCACCGGGCTTTCCGCCCTCGATCGCACGCGAGTAGCCCGTGGAGACGGGGTCGATGAACACCAGGTCGCTGTGCTTGAGCAGCGTCTCGGGGTTGTCGGCGAGCCCGTAGGGCGGCGGGGCGAGGTCCCCGGCATCGCCGGACAGGACCCGGCGCGGGCCCAGCACGCCGAGGTGCAGCCACACGCTCGCCGAACCCGGGCCGCCGTTGAACGCGAAGGTCACCGGGCGGTTGCTGTCCGGTGCGGCGTCGAGGACGTAGGAGGTCAGGAAGACCTCGGCCTTGGCCTTGTGCCCGTCGAACTTCCCGTCGGAGTAGACCTCGTCGCGCAGCACGACGCGTCCCGTGGTCGCGGTGTAGGACAGCTCGGTGCCGTCCACGGTGATCGCGTGATGCGTGCTGACCAGATCGTCCACCGGCTCGGCGGGGGTGGTGTCCTGCTGCGTCGCCTCGTCGGCCTTCTCGTCTGCCATGCCGCCCACATTACGTGCCACGAGAGGCGTTTTCTGTCAGTTTTGCGGGGTGGAGAAGCCCTCGGAGTTGATCACCGACCCGTCCGGAGAACCCGCCGACGCGGCCCCGGGCGCGGGCGATCTGGCGGAACTGGACGAACTGGTCAGCCGCTGCACGGCCTGCCCGCGCCTGGTCGAATGGCGCGAGGAGGTCGCCAGGGTCAAGCGCGCCGCGTTCCGCGACGAGGACTACTGGGGCCGCCCGGTTCCCGGTTTCGGCCCGCCCGACGCGGAGATCGCGATCGTCGGCCTCGCCCCGGCGGCCCACGGCGGCAACCGCACCGGCCGGATGTTCACCGGAGACCGCTCCGGCGACGTCCTCTTCCAGGCGCTCCACGACGTCGGCCTGGCCTCCCAACCGGAGTCGGTCTCCCAGGACGACGGCCTGACCTTGCGCAACACCCGCATCACGGCCCCGGTCCACTGCGCCCCACCGGCCAACAAACCCACCCCGGCCGAACGCGACACCTGCCGCCCCTGGCTGGTGCGCGAGCTGGACCTGCTGCGCCCGACCCTCCGAGTCGTCGTGGTCCTCGGCGGCTTCGGCTGGCAATCCCTCCTGCCGGTCCTCGCCGACGCCGTCTGGCAGGTCCCGCGCCCCAGACCCAAGTTCGGCCACCTCGCCCACGTCGAACTGCCCGCGACCGACGGAGGACCCCCGCTCCACCTCCTCGGCTGCTACCACGTCAGCCAGCAGAACACCTTCACCGGAAGACTCACGCCGGCCATGCTCCGGGAAGTCTTCCAACGCGCGCAGGAGCTGGTGGCGTGAGGGGAGGTTCCGGCTCGACCTCCGGTCGCGCTACGACCTGACGGCTCCGCGGTTCGGTTCGTGCGGGAGTTCGAGCGGCTTCGGTGCGAGGTTCGGAAGTGGGCGGTTTTGGTCCGAACCGCGCCGTGATCATGTCCGTTGTGCCCGGTCAGTTCGGACCAAAACCGCCACCGGCCGCGGGGATCCGGGGTTCGAGCGGTTCCTCCTTGTTGAGCGGGGGTGGCAGTGCTAAGCCTGAGCTGTCTCCGAGTGGGAGGGAGAAGGCCGTGTCCACCAAGGTGCGGGCGTCGTTCATGACGCTGTTCGGGTTGATCGTGTTCGGGGCGATGCTTTTCGTCCCCGCCGGGACCCTCGCCTATTGGCAGGCGTGGGTGTTCCTCGCCGCCATGCTGCTCTCGACGGGCCTGCCCAGCCTCTACGTGTTTCGCAAGCACCCGGAGGCCCTGGACCGCCGGATGCAGGTGGGGCAGGAGGACCGTCCGGCGCAGCGGGTCGCCCTCGTGCTGCTGCTGACGTCGTTCGCTGCGGTGATGGTGATCGGCGGGATCGACCACCGCTTCGCCTTGTCGTCGATGCCTCTCGCAGTGGTGCTGCTCGGAGACATCCTGGTGGTCGTCGGCATGGCGCTGTCGATCCTCGTGGTCGCGCAGAACGAGTACGCCGCCGCCAACGTCACCGTCGAGGGCGAGCAGCGGGTCATCTCCACCGGGCTCTACGGGATCGTTCGGCATCCGATGTACACGGTCTCGCTCCTGGCGACCTTGGGGATGCCGCTCGCGCTCGGGTCGTGGTGGGCGCTGTGCTTCGTCGTCCTCGCCGTGATCGCGTTGGTGATCCGCATCCGAGACGAGGAGCGGATGCTCCGGCAGGAACTCGTCGGCTACCCCGACTACATGAACGAGGTCAGGTCCAGGTTGATCCCGCTCGTCTGGTGACCGGCTCCTCCGACCTCACTCCAGCGAGTAGGTGAGGGCCAGCTCGTAGCCGTCGTCGGAGTGGCCTGCGATGGAGACGTCGGCTTCGCCTCGGAGGGTTTCGAGGCCGCCGGTGCCCATGCCGGGGACGACCTGGAGGTGGGCCGAGACCGAGCTCTTGTCCTGGCTGCCCGTGTGCTGGAAGACGCAGGTGCCTTCGTGACCTGCGATGGAGCCTTCGAAGCGCTCGAAGCAGAGGATCGGCGCCGCATCGGCCTTGTAGGCGATCAGGTACGTCAGGGTGCTCGTGCCCTCGATCTCCCCGGCGTAGGTGTACTGGACCTCGGCGCGGGTGATGCCGCGGTTCGGGTAGTAGGCGTCGCCGGACTCGGTGCCTTCGCCGTCGATGTCGACGACGAGGTGTTCCGACCACGCGGTGACGTTGAAGCGGGCTGCGGCTTTGTGCTGGTAGGTCATGCGCACGACGCTAGGTCGCGTCGTTCTGCCGGTCTTGAACAAACGCGACGGCTTACGCTGAGCCCATGTCGAAAGCCGGGAGGCCCGAGGCGATCGTGCGCCCGAAGGCGGGGGAGCGGGCGTTCGAGGTGGAACGCCTCGAACCGGATCCCGCGCTGGCCGAGTTCGTCGACTACTACTGGCTCGTCCGCTGGAACGTCACCGGTGAGCACCGGCAGCAGGTGGTGCCGCAGCCGCGAATCCACGTCGCGGCGGAGGACGGCAGGCTCTTCGTCCACGGGGTCTCCCGCGAACCGTTCTTCCGGACCTTGACCGGAGTCGGTCACGTGCTCGGCGCGGCCTTCCACCCCGGCGGGTTCCGGGCGCTGCTGAAGAGCAGCGTCGGGGCCATCTCGGGAACCGTCCGAACCGCTGAGGACGTCCTCGGCCACGACGACCGCGCGGCGGCCGAGCGGATCCTGGCCACCAGCGAAACCGCCGAGATCGTCCCGGTCCTCGACACCTACCTGCTCGCCTGCGAACCCGAACCCGATCCCACCGGCCGTGAAGCGACCGACCTGGTCAACGAGGTGCAACGGCGGTCCGACATCGTGCGCGCCGAACAGCTCGCCCAGCGCGCCGGGCTCAGCTTGCGCAGCCTCCAGCGCCTCTTCGCCGATCACGTCGGAGTCGGCCCGAAGTGGGTCATCCAGCGGTCCCGCATCCTCGACGCGACCGCCGCGGCGCACTCCGGCGAACCGGTCGACTGGGCCGAGCTCGCCGCTGAGCTCGGCTTCAGCGATCAGGCCCACCTGACCCGCGTGTTCACCCAGGTCGTCGGCACCTCCCCGGCCACCTACCGCCGAGACCCCGGCACAGCGGGGTGAGGCGTCGAGGGCGCTCCGAAGGCCGGTGAACGTCGGTGGGATGTGGGAGTTTCGGCGCCATGACCGATGAGAAAGCCGCTCTGCAGCACTACGTCCGAGAAGGCCGGGAAGCCGTGCTGTGGAAGGTGGAGGAGCTCTCCGAGTACGACCTGCGGCGTCCGATGACGCCGACCGGCACCAACGTCCTGGGCGTGGTCAAGCACCTGGCGACGATGGAGCTGGGCTACTTCGGGGACGTCTTCGGGCGCCCGTCGGGCATCCCGACGCCGTGGATGGAGCCGGGCGCCGAGTTCAACGCCGATCTGTGGGCCGCCCCGGACGAGTCGAGCGCCTGGGTGCTCGACCTCTACCGCCGCGCCTGCGCGCACGCGGACAGCACGATCGACGCCCTGGACCTCGACTCGCGGGGATCGGTGCCCTGGTGGCCGAGCGGCGGCGTCACGCTGCACCGGATCCTCGTGCACATGATCCAGGAGACCGGCAGGCACGCGGGCCATCTCGACATCGTCCGCGAACTCATCGACGGGGCCGTCGGCCGCGGACCGGGCAACGACAACATGACCACCGACGACCAGCAGCAGTGGCGGGATCACCGCGACCGGCTGGAGCGGATCGCCAGGGACGCCTGACGGCAGGCTCTTCGTCCACGAGGTCTCCCGCGAACCGTTCGACCCCACCACCGCGGCGCACTCCGGCGAGCCGATCGACTGGGCCGAGCTCGCCGCCGAACTCGGCTTCAGCGACCAAGCCCACCTGACCCGCGTGTTCACGCAGGTCGTCGTTACCTCTCCGGACTCCTACCGACGTGATCCGGGCACGAGCGGATGACCGAAGAACGGTGACGGCTTCTCGGCCGGGGTTCCAGTCACCGCGGCTGGCTCTCCATGAGTTGCTTGAACGAGTCGAGCGCCCTTTCAACCTTCTTCTGCGGGTCGGAGAACAGCGTTGCTGCCGCCTCACCCAACGCCCCACCGGGGACGTCGTACTGCAAGCTGACTTCGACGCCGGTCGAGTCGCCGTGATCGTCGAAGCGAACGGCCCCCGCGTTGGCCACGGTGAGGCCCTTCTTCTCGTCCTCCTCCACAGATTTCCACGCGACCTTGCGTCCCGGCTCGTCCTCCACGATCTTCGCGTCCCACTCGAGCCTCTTGCCGGCGGGCCCCGACACCACCCAGTGCGTGGTGCTGGCCTGTTCGCTGAGCGGCTCCACCTGCTGCACATCGGGGAAGATCTCTGGAACGTGCGTCAACGGCCGCCACCAGTCGTAGCACCGCTGCGCCGGGGCTTGGATCTCCATGTAGTGCGCTGCCGATCCCATGGCCATTGCTCCGTTCAGTCAGAAGGCATGACGCCACTTGCCTACCCGTTCGAGCGGAACGGAACACGTGCGGCGCGGTTTCGGTGCGGCGTGGAAGATTCAGGCCTCATGACGGGACCTGACGCCAAGGCGGCATCGGGCCCCGGCCGACGAGTCGAGCGAGTGGGTACTCGATCTCTACCGCCGCACGTGCGCGCACGCGGGCTGTAGGCTTGATCAACAAGAAGGATTTCTGGGATGTTGCCGTTCTTTGACAAGTCCGCGCAGGTGAAGGTCAACTTGATCAAGAAATGGTGCGGGCTTGGTGGCTCTCGCCGAAGATTCGGTAGGGTGAGCGGAACCAGACCCCCTGACACCAGAGGCGACGTCTGGTCGATGTCGCCCTCCGCGCTTGTTCGTTACAGAGCGCGTACGCAGCGCGTATGGTCGCCTACCGCGCGTTGATCGTGATCGATGCCACTCGCGACTGGCGTCACATTAAGGGGGGTAGCTGCAGCGCGGTCACGGTATGTGGTGCGACGATAAAGTCATGGCTGGTAAATCCGATCCCACGCGGATTCTCATCCTCGGCGGCGGTTACGTCGGCATGTACACGGCACTTCAGCTGCAGAAGAAGCTGGGGCGTCGTGAGGCATCCGTGACGGTCGTCGATCCTCAGCCGCACATGACCTACCAGCCCTTCCTACCGGAAGCGGCCGCGGGTTCGGTTGAACCCCGCCACGTGGTAGCGCCACTGCGACGAGTGTTGAAGCGGTGCCATGTGATCACCGCATCTGTCACCGAGATCAAACACGACGACAAGCTCGTCACGATCGAGAACCCGCAGAGCGGGACCGAGACGCTCGCCTACGACGTGCTCGTCGTGGCGCTGGGCTCGGTCTCCCGGCTGCTGCCGATCCCCGGCCTCGCCGAGGAAGGCATCGGGCTCAAGACCGTGGGCGAAGCGACGTACCTGCGCAACCACGTGATGGCCAAGATGGACGCCGCGGCCAACACCGACGACGAGGAGCTGCGCAAGCGGCTGCTCACCTTCACCTTCGTCGGTGGCGGGTTCGCGGGCGTCGAGGCGCTGGCCGAGCTGGAGGACATGGCCCGCTACGCGAGCCGTGACTACCCCAACGTGAAGCCGGACGACATGTCCTGGGTGCTCGTCGAAGCCGCTGGCCGGGTGATGCCCGAGGTCAGCGAGAAGATGGGCGTCTACGTCGTCAAGGCCCTCGAAGAGCGCGGCATCAAGGTCTACCTGAACACCTTCCTGAAGTCGGTCGAGGGCGGTCACGCGGTCCTGTCCGACGGCACGGAGTTCGACACCGACACGCTGGTGTGGAACGCGGGTGTGAAGGCCAACCCGGTGGTCAAGAACAGCGACCTGCCGCTGGACGAGCGAGGCCGGGTCAAGGCTTCGGCGCACATGCAGGTCGAGGGTCTGCCCGGGGTCTGGGCAGCCGGTGACGTCGCCGCGGTGCCGGACCTGTCCAAGACCGACGAGGACCCGGCCGCGACCTGCGCCCCGTCCGCGCAGCACGCGGTCCGCCAGGCCGACCAGCTCGCCAAGAACGTGCTGGCCTCCCTGCGGGGCAAGGCGACCAAGGAGTACCGGCACGCGTACGCCGGCTCGGTCGCCGGGCTGGGTCTGTACAAGGGTGTCGCGGACGTCTACGGCTTCAAGGCCAAGGGCTTCGTGGCCTGGTTCATGCACCGCAGCTACCACGTAAGCCGGATGCCCACGTTCAACCGGAAGATGCGGATCGTCATCGACTGGACGCTGGCCTTCCTGTTCAAGCGGGAAGCCGTGTCGATGGGCCAGATCGAGAACCCGCGGGCCGCCTTCGAGCGGGCCGCCGCGAGCTGACCTCACCGAGCCGAACGACACTCAGGCCGCGCGTCGACGATGACGCGCGGCCTTCATGTTTCCAAGATCCTCGTCCAAGCGGTGGACAAGGACCCCGGTATCCTTGACAATCAGTAGCGGGAAAACGAAGACTCGCTTCGGGTCTTCACCTGAAAGGATGCGTCACGCGGGGGAAGGGGTGAATCCCTTGACGCTGAAAGAGCTGGCAGCGATCCTGCGCAGCGGGGACGCGCAGGACGGCCCGATCGCGGATTTCGAAGCGGATTACGCCGAAGCGTCGAAGGTGTTCCGGAAGAAGGACGACTGATCATGAGCGCGGCCGAGGACCGGCCCGCTGACCAGGAGGAACGGGCCGAGCCTGAGCTCCGCCCGACGCCGGTGCTGCTGCAAGGACAGGACTACTTCGTCCGCGCGCCCGGCACCCCGCTGGACTTCCAGGAACGCATGTACCAGGCCGGCCTCGTCGAGGAGGAGCCCGGCGACCCGGTGCCCTGCGTGCTCGTGCTCTCCCGCGCCACCGACATGGAGATGAACGAGCTCTCCCTCGCGCTGGCCGAGCACGACGTCCGCATGGTGCGCATCGACGCGGACCGCTGCCTGGACCTACCACTGACGGTGCACGCTGATACTCCTCTGATCGAATTCCACCGCTGGCTCTTGCGCCCGGTACTCATCTGGCGGCGACACTTCGACATGACCGCCGTACCCGTTGATCCCGCAACGGTCTACGGGGCCTATGTTCGTGAGCAGTGGCACGCGGTCGGCAACTGGCTGACCACGAGGGACGATTGGGACCAGGTGAACACGGGGCCGTCCGGTGGAGTGCTCGACCGGCTGACGCAGCTTCAGGGCGCGGCGTCGGTCGGCTTGCGCGTGCCGCGCACCTCCGTGACCACGATGCCCGGACGCAGCCGCCCCGGTGGCGCGCAGTGCATCGTCAAGACCGCAGGTCATCACATGCTCGAACCCGAACCCGGCGCGCTGCGCGGGCTCTTCCCGCAGCCGTTGGACATCCGCCGCACCGGTGGCGAGTCGCGCGAGCCGGCCCCTGTGCTCGTCCAGCAGTACCTCGACGCGGACGAGGAGCTGCGGGTGTTCGTGGTGGGGGAGCGCGCGATCGGCTTCCGGGTGCACAAGCTCGACCCGGCTCAGCTGTGGGTCGACCCGGAATCGGTCGTGGTGGAGCCCGTGGACGTGCCCGGCGGGCTGGTCGAACGGCTGCTGCGCCTGTGCGAGCGCTGGCGCCTGGACGTGGCGGGCTTCGACCTGCTTCGGGTGGGTGACGAGTGGGTGTTCCTGGAGGTCAACGTCAACTGCGACTGGCGTTGGTTCGAGCAGCGCGCCGACAGCAAGGACGTCTCGGGCGCGGTGCACGACTGGGTGCGTTCGCGGTTCGACGAGCTGGCGGAGTCGGCGGCGGTGGGTGAATGGGGCAGCTGGTGACCAGATCACGAGGGTGTGGAATCTGCCCGGGCGCGGGAACCTTAGGCGGTCTCGTCGCGTCGTAGTGGCGAACCGGCACACGTGCCGGTCTCAAGGCTGGCCCCCGTAGCCCAATTGGCAGAGGCAGACGACTTAAAATCGTCAGAGTGTCGGTTCGAACCCGACCGGGGGCACTTTTCCAATCTAACGGGTCATCCCCTCTCTCACCTCCTTCATCTGCGCATTTCGGGCGACTCGTTCGGGTGATCTTCGCGGTTCGGCTTGTTGGTGAGGGCTTTTCGTGCTGGGGGCGATGCCGTTCCGGTTTCGGTTCGGTGAACACCGGGCTGCGCTCGACGCTCGATCAGGACGCGGTGGGGTGGCGATTACCCCGCGGGGGTTTCGCCCCGGCCGGGTCAGCAGCGACAATGCGCCCTCATGGCCTACGAGCGAGACCCCCGGGCCGGACGGCCGGGACCGGGGCAGCAGGGACCGCAGCAGCCGGGGCCGCCGCAAGGCGGCCCTCAGCAGCCCGGACCGCCTCCCGGCCCGCCGCCGGGACCACCGCCGGGCGGTCAGCCGAGGCCGCAGCAGGCCCCGCCGGGGCAGATGCCGCCCGGACCGGCTCCGCAGCAGATGCCCCCGGGATACCAGCCCGGTCCGCCGGGGCAGCCGCCGATGGGCGGGCAGCCCATGCCGCCTCAGCAGCCGATGCCACCCCAGCAGCCGCCGCCGGGCGGGGTGCCCGGCTACCAGCCGCCGGCGAACAACCCGTACCCGGAGACCCGCGTCGACCAGCGCGTCGACGGCTATCGGGACGATCCGTACGCCGACCCCTACGACTACCGCGACGACCGGTACGACTACCGCGAGCCCGAGCGGGACCGGTACCGCGACGACTACGACCGCCGCGATCGCGACTACGACCGCCGCGAGCGGGACCGCGACCGCGATTACGACCGGCGGGACCGGGACGGGTTCCGCGGGCCCAGCGCGGACGCCATCGGCCGCACGGTCCAGGTGCTCAGCGCCCTGATCGCTCTGGTGTTCGTGCTGCACATCATCTTCTCGGTGACGGGCGCGAACCAGGGCAACGACTTCGTCGCCTTCACCTACGGCACCGCGAAGTTCTTCGTGCTCGGCCTCGGTGACGTGTTCACCCCGGGTGACGCGACGATCGGTCTGGTGCTCAACTACGGGCTGGCCGCGCTGATCTACCTGTTCGCCGGTCGGATCATCGCGCGAGCACTGCGGCGGTGACGCTGGGTCGAACCGGGCCCGGTCTGCGCCGGGTCCGGTATCGCTCATGTCACCTGTCAGCGTGACCAGGGAAAACGTTCCGTGATCGGGCTCGGTAGCGGTGGACTGCCAGGGGGCGACAGCCGTCCGGTGGCCGGGCATGGCACCCTTGAACTGGCCGGACCTGCGTTTCAGGCGGGTTCAGCCGCGCACGTACGGCCCGGGTTGCGCCGGATGGAAACGACGTCGGGCGCTCGCCCCCAGCGGCCCATGACCAGGAGTAGCTGAGTGGAAAGTTTCTTCTCCTTCATCCTCTACCCGGTATCGGCGATCTTGTGGTTCTGGCACAAGGTCTTCGGCACCGTGCTCGGCCCGGACAACGGCTTCGCCTGGGCCCTGGCCGTGTTCTTCCTGGTCTTCACGCTGCGCGTGGTCCTCATCAAGCCTGCGCTGAGCCAGATGCGCGCAGGCCGCAAGATGGCCAAGTTCGCGCCGCACATCCAGAAGCTGCGCGAGAAGTACAAGAACGACCGCCAGCGCATGGCGCAGGAGATGCAGAAGCTCCAGTCCGAGCACGGGGTCAACCCGCTCGGCGGCTGCCTGCCCGCGCTGCTGCAGATCCCGGTCTTCCTGAGCCTGTTCCACGTGCTGCGGAACTTCCACCCGGGCGCGCAGAGCAACTTCATCTTCGACAAGGCGGGCGTCGACTCGTTCATCCAGGCCGACATCTTCGGCGCGAAGCTGTCGAACTGGATCACCCAGCCCGCGTCGGAACTGGCGCTGTTCGGCACCGACCGGACCTCGATGATGATCGTCGGCATCCCGCTGATGCTGATCGCCTCGGTCGCCACCTACTTCACCATGCGGTTGTCGGTGAAGAAGCAGACGGACGCCTCGATGGCCAACCCGCAGTCGGCGATGATGGCCAAGTTCATGATGTACATCGCGCCGATCGGTGCGATCGTCTCCGGCTGGTTCCTGCCGATCGCCGTCCTGCTGTACTGGCTGGCCAACAACGTCTGGACGCTGGGCCAGCAGCACTTCCTGACCAAGAAGATCGACGCCGAGCAGGAGCGCGAGCGGCAGAAGGAGATCGAGGCGAAGAAGGCCACGCCTCGTCCCAAGCCGGGGCAGAAGCCGGTCCGCGACGACAAGGCCGAGACCTCCTCGGAGGGCGAGTCGGCCACGGCCACCGCGACCGAGGCCAAGCCGGCCAAGCCCGCCCCCGGCCAGCGACCCGGTGGCAAACCCGGCGGGAAGAAGAGCCAGCCGAAGAACCGCCCTGGCAAGCAGGCGTCCAGAGCCAAGAAGCGGCGTTAGGCAACGTGTGAGCAAAGGCCGGTGGATCTTGTGTCCACCGGCCTTTCGCGTCCGGTAAAGTCCGGTTTTACCGAACCGGGAACCGATCGGGACCGCCGGTCGTTTGATCTGGAGACGGCGCAAGAACGCCCAGGAGGATGAGTTGCGCACAACGAGCAACCCCGCGTTCCGCAAGCTGCCGGAAATGGCCGGTGGCTACGCGAACTTCAACTACGGCCAGGGACAGCAGTCGTCCTACGGCCAGGCGCCGGCTGCTCCCCCGCAGGCCGCGCGACCGATGACGATCGACGACGTGGTCACCAAGACCGCGATCACCCTCGTGCTGGCGGTGATCACGGCGACGCTGACCTTCCTGGTCGGTCCGCCCGCGGTCGTTCTGGCGCTGCCCGCGGCGCTGGTCGCCCTGGTGATCTCGCTGGTCATCGTCTTCACCAAGAAGGTCCGGCCGGCTCTGGTCGTGGCCTACTCGGCGCTGGAAGGCGTGTTCCTCGGCGGCATCAGCTACCTGTTCGCGTCGATGTTCAACCCGGGCATCATCACGCAGGCGATCATCGGGACCCTCGGTGTCTTCGCCGCGATGCTGGTCGTCTACAAGACCGGCGCGATCCGGGTGACGCCGAAGCTGACCAAGTGGATCATCGGTGCTATCGCGGGTGCGGCGGTCCTGATGCTGGTCAACCTGGTCGCCGGCTTCTTCATGCAGGGAGGTCTGGGCCTGCGCGAGGCGGGCCCGCTGGGCATCGGCTTCAGCCTGCTGTGCATCGGCATCGCGGCGTTCAGCTTCCTGCTGGACTTCGACGCCGCCGACAAGGCGATCCGCAGCGGTGTGGACGCCAAGTTCGCCTGGTACATCGCCTTCGGCCTGATGACCACCCTGGTCTGGCTGTACCTCGAGATGCTCCGCCTGCTGTCCTACTTCTCCAGCAGCGACTGACGCGGAGCCCGCAAGACCCGAAAATGGCCGCCACCCTCAGGGGTGGCGGCCATTTCGATGCTCGCTCCGCTCGCGGGACCGGATTTCAGTGGAAATCAGAACCCCGATTTCCACTGAAATCCGTCAACCGCGTGGGATCAGCTGAGGCGTTCGAGGACCATGGCCATGCCCTGGCCGCCGCCGACGCACATCGTCTCCAGGCCGAACTGCTTGTCGTGGAACTGGAGGGAGTTGATGAGCGTCGTGGTGATGCGGGCGCCGGTCATGCCGAAGGGGTGGCCGACGGCGATCGCGCCACCGTTGACGTTCAGCTTCTCCAGCGGGATGCCCAGGTCCTTGTAGGACGGGATGACCTGCGCGGCGAACGCCTCGTTGATCTCCACCAGGTCGATGTCGTCGATGCCCATGCCCGCGCGCTTGAGGGCCTGCTTCGACGCCTCCACCGGGCCCAGGCCCATGATCTCCGGCGACAGGCCGGACACGCCGGTCGACACGACACGAGCCAGCGGGGTCAGCCCGAGCTCCTTGGCCTTGGTGTCGCTCATGATGACCAGCGCCGCGGCGCCGTCGTTGAGCGGGCAGCAGTTGGCGGCGGTGATCCGGCCGTCGGGGCGGAACACCGGCTTGAGACCGGCCACGCCCTCCTTGGTCACGCCCGCGCGCGGGCCGTCGTCGGTGGAGACGACGGTGCCGTCCGGGGTGGTGACCGGGGTGATCTCGCGGGACCAGAAGCCGTTGGCGATGGCCTTCTCGGCGAGGTTCTGCGAGCGGACGCCGAACTCGTCCATCTCGTCCCGGGTGACCCCCTTGAGGCGAGCGAGGTTCTCCGCGGTCTGGCCCATCGGGATGTAGACGTCCGGCACGAGGTCGAGCTCGCGCGGGTCGGTCCAGTTCTCCGCGCCCTGCTCGGCGGTCTGCTGGGTGCGGGCCTCGGCGTCGGCGAACAGCGGGTTGTGGGTGTCGGGCAGCGAGTCGGAGGAGCCCTTGGCGAAGCGCGACACCGCTTCGACACCGGCGCTGATGAACACGTCGCCCTCACCGGCCTTGATGGCGTGCAGCGCCATCCGGGTGGTCTGCAGGCTCGACGAGCAGTAGCGGGTGATGGTGGTGCCGGGCAGCTGGTCGTAGCCGAGCTGAACGGCGACCACGCGGGCCATGTTGAAGCCCTGCTCACCGCCGGGCAGACCGCAGCCCAGCATCAGGTCGTCGATCTCGGCGGGGTTGAGCTCGGGGACCTTGTCCAGGGCGGCCTTGATGATCTGGGCGGTCAGGTCGTCCGGGCGGATGTCCTTCAGCGATCCCTTGCCGGCGCGCCCGATCGGGGACCGCGCGGCGGAGACGATGACTGCTTCGGGCATGGGGAACTCCTTCGTTCGCCGGGGCGCGAAAGTTCGTTACTGACGAGTCACTTTAAGGGCGTTGAGTCCATCTTGGCCGTGACGCCACTCACCGACAACCCCCATACCAACCGGTCGGTACCTCACGTGCAACAGGATTTCAGTGGAAATCAGGAACCCGATTTCCACTGAAGTCCGATCAACCCAGGCCGCGGTCGGGTGCTCGGAGGTGGAGGTGGCGGTTGAGGTGGGCGACGATGCGGCTGGTGGGCCTGCGAGCCTCGGCCGTTTCCGACCGTGTCGGGGCCGGCGGCAGCGGGCCGCCCTGCCAGGCGCCGATGGCCATGCACATGACCGGGAGCAGGATTTCCGCGGCGGCCTCGTAGCCCGCGCCGGACGGGTGGAACCGGTCCGGGCTGAAGAACTCCGCGGGCCGGGTCAAGAACTCCGGTGAGAGCAGGTCGGCGAGCGGGACCGCGTAGCCGCCGGAGGTCTCCACGCTGCGGCGCTGCGCGCGAGCCAGCGCGATGCTCCAGCGGCTGGCCACCGAGCGCAGCGGCTGCGGGATCGGCCGGATCGAACCGAGGTCCGGGCAGGTGCCCACGACCACCTTCACGTCCGCTTCGACCAGCCGCCGGACCTGCTCGGCGAGCAGCTCCGCGCACCGGGAGATCGGCATCTTCGAGGTCACGTCGTTGGCGCCGATGATGATCAGCACCACCTCAGGCGGTTGCCGCAGGGCCGCGTCGACCTGCGCGGACAGCTCCCGCGTCGTCGCCCCGACGATGGCGTGCGTGGTCAGCGCGACCGGTCCGTCCAGCTCTTCGGCCAAGCCCTGCGCCACCCGGACACCGGGCAGCTCGCTCGGGAAGTTCGCACCCAGTCCCGCCGCGGAGGAATCTCCGAGCACCGCCATCTCCAGCGGCCGAACGCCCTCGGGGGCCTCGCTGCGCGGCACCGGACCGACACCGGTGGGCAGGTGCACGCCGTCGGCGCGGAGCGGATCGGCGATCGGCGGTCCGATGACCCTTCGCGCGTGCCCCGCCTGACCGTTGAGCAGGCCGTAGGCCGCTCCGGACAGGCCACCCGCGGTACCTGCGGCCAGCAGTGCGAGCCGCAAAGCCTTCGTCGCGATCATCTCGGCCCCTCCCTCCACACCACCCCGGGGACTGGGAATGTAGACCCCTCCCACCAGGAATGCGCTCGGCGAAACGCCTACACCCCGCTACTGGATAGACGCCACCGACCCGAAAAAACTTCCCTGACCGTGTGTCGTCCGGAAGGTCCCCTGGGTTAGCGCCTGAACAGGCGATTACGCTCGGCATCACACCCGCGCCGGAGACCCGCCGGGCGGGACCGACCGACGACTGAGGACGAGGCGTGGACTACGTCGAGCACGTCACCGAACTGGTGGGCAACACTCCGCTGGTCCGGCTGAACGCGGTGGCCACCGGCAAGACCCCGGTGCTGGCGAAGGTGGAGTACCTCAATCCCGGCGGCAGCGTGAAGGACCGCATCGCGCTGCGCATGATCGAAGCCGCGGAGGCTTCCGGCGAACTCAAGTCAGGCGGCACGATCGTGGAGCCGACGTCCGGGAACACCGGTGTCGGACTTGCCATGGTCGCCCAGCGCAGGGGCTACCGCTGCGTGTTCGTCTGCCCGGACAAGGTCAGCGAGGACAAGCGCAACGTCCTCAAGGCCTACGGAGCCGAGGTCGTGGTGTGCCCGACCGCTGTGGAGCCCGAGCACCCGGAGTCCTACTACAGCGTCTCGGACCGCCTGGTCGAGGAGATCGAAGGCGCCTGGAAGCCCAACCAGTACGCCAACCCGCAGAACCCCGAGTCCCACGTGCACTCCACGGGTCCGGAGGTCTGGGAGCAGACCGAGGGCAAGGTGACGCACTTCGTCGCCGGCATCGGCACCGGCGGCACGATCTCCGGCACCGGCGAGTACCTCAAGAAGGTCTCCGGCGGCAAGATCAAGATCATCGGCGCGGACCCGGAGGGCTCGGTGTACTCCGGCGGTCACGGCCGTCCTTACCTGGTCGAGGGCGTCGGTGAGGACTTCTGGCCGACCACCTACGACAACGGGATCTGCGACGAGATCGTGCCGGTCTCCGACGCCGAGTCCTTCCAGATGACCCGCCGCCTGGCCAACGAGGAAGCGCTGCTGGTCGGCGGTTCTTGCGGCATGGCGGTCGCCGCGGCGCTCAAGATCGCCGAGACCGCGAGCCCGGACGACGTGATCGTGGTGCTGCTGCCCGACGGCGGTCGCGGCTACCTCGGCAAGATCTTCAACGACTCCTGGATGGCCTCCTACGGCTTCCTCTCGCCCGACGTCGGCGGTGGCCGGGTCGGTGACGTGCTGCGCCGCAAGGACGGCACCATCCCCGAGCTGGTGCACACCCATCCCAGCGAGACCGTCGCGGAGGCCGTGGCGATCCTGCGCGAGTTCGGCGTCTCGCAGATGCCGGTCGTGCGCGCCGAGCCGCCCATCATGGCCGCCGAGATCGCGGGCGCGGTCAACGAGCGGGACCTGCTGGACGCGCTGTTCGCGGGCCGCGCGCAACTCGCCGACACCGTCGAGCAGCACATGTCGCCGCCGCTGCCGACCATCGGCGCAGGTGAGGAGATCAGCTCGGCCATGTCGGCGCTGACCGGCGCGGACGGTGCGATGGTGCTCATCGACGGCAAGCCCGCCGGGGTCGTGACCCGTCAGGATGTGCTCGGATTCATCGCGGGTCGATGACGAGTTGGTGCTGAAACAACACCTGCGCTCGGGCCTGATCAGATAGCGTAGGGCCGAAGTATGCCCAGGACTTTGGACGCCGCAAGGGAGTAGTACCCGATGAGCTCTCCGCAGCCGCCGGACGGCGGTCAGCAGGGTTCGGATCCGATCTCGAACCGGATGGACCCCCAGGACGAGAACCAGGCGGGCGGTGACTCGACCCAGGTCGTCCGGCCCGTCCAGTCGCAGGGGCAGCAGCCTCCGTCGGAGTCGACGCAGGTCGTCCGGCCCGCAGGCCAGCCGCAGGGCGGTGACTCCACCCAGGTGGTGCCGCCGTCGATGCAGCCGCCGCAGCCGATGTACCAGCAGCCCGGCCTCGGTGGTCAGCAGCAGGGCGGTGCGGACGCGACGGCCATGGTGCCGCCGTCGATGCAGCCCCCGCAGCCGATGTACCAGCAGCCCGGCACGCAGAGCCAGCCCGGCGGATTCCCCGCGCAGCCGCAGCAGCAGCCGGGCACTCCCGGCAGCGGCTTCCCGGCTCCGCAGGCCCAGGGCGGTTTCCCGCCCCCGCAGGCCGGCGGCTTCCCGGGTCAGGACGGGTCGGCTCAGGGCGGTCCCTCGACCCTGCCAATCGCGCAGTGGGTCACGATCGGTCTCGCCGCGCTGGGCCTCATCGGCTCGATCATCAGCGGCATCATGACCATGTCCTACGTCCCGGGCGTCGGGATCGCCACGATCGTCGTGGCGCTGATCTTCTGCGGTGTGTGGATCTTCGCCGCCTACTCGGGCGGTCAGGGCAAGCAGTGGGGCCGGATCCTCGTCACCGTCTTCGCCGGTCTGGGCCTCATCGGTGGTCTGATCAACCTGTTCGTCAGCCCGGTCGCCGGGATCGTCGGTCTGCTGGTCGGAATCGCGATCCTGGTGCTGTGGTGGCTGCCGTCCACCACCGCGGGGATGAACGCCCTCGCGGGCGCCCCGGCGCCGCAGGCCGGTGGCTACGGCCAGCCGCAGGGCGGCTACGGCCAGCAGGGCTTCGGTCAGCAGCAGCCGCCGCAGCAGTTCGGTCAGCCCGGACCGCCGCAGCAGTTCGGCCAGCCGCAGCAGGGCTACGGCCAGCAGGCGCCGCAGCAGGGCTACGGCCAGCAGCAGCCCCCGCAGGGCTACCCGCAGTCCGGTGGCTACCCGCAGCAGGGCGGTTACCCGCAGCAGCCCGGTCAGCCGCCGCAGCCGCCGCAGTGGTGAGCTGAGCTCAACGTCGAAGTGCCCTCGGACCGCCCAGGTCCGGGGGCACTTCGCTTGTCGGGCCCGGGTCGGCGGATCGGCGCTGGAGTAATACGCTGCTCCACATGAGTGACGGCTTCGCCACCCGCGCGATTCACGCGGGCCAGGAGGCAGACCCGACGACCGGTTCGGTGATCGTGCCCATCCACGCCACCTCGACCTACGCGCAGGACGGCGTCGGAGGGATGCGCTCGGGCTACGAGTACTCCCGCACCGGCAACCCGACCCGGACCGCGTTGGAGCGCTGCCTGGCTGAGCTGGAGAACGGCAGGAACGCGCGCGCCTACGCCTCCGGCATGGCGGCCACCGACGCGGTGCTGCGGTCCGTGCTGCGCCCGGGTGACCACCTGGTGATCCCGGACGACGCCTACGGCGGCACCTTCCGGCTGATCGACAAGGTGCTCTCCGGCTGGGGCATCTCCTACACGCCTGCCCCGGTGTCGGACGTGGACGCCGTTCGCGCGGCGATCCAGGAGAACACCAAGCTGGTCTGGCTGGAGACGCCGACCAACCCGCTGCTCAACATCGGCGACATCGCCGCCCTGGCGCAGATCTCCGCCGACGCGGGCGTGAAGCTCGTCGTGGACAACACCTTCGCCTCGCCGTTCCTGCAGCAGCCGCTGGAGCTCGGCGCGACCGCGGTGGTCCACTCGACCACCAAGTACCTCGGCGGGCACTCCGACGTGGTCGGCGGCGCTGCGGTCACCTCCGACGACGAGCTGGCCGAGCAGCTGGCGTTCCTGCAGAACGGCGCGGGTGCGGTGCCCGGCCCGTTCGACGCGTTCCTGACGATGCGCGGTCTCAAGACGCTCGCGGTGCGCATGGAGCGGCACAGCGCGAACGCCGAGCGGGTCGTCGCGGCGCTGAGCGGTCACCCCAAGGTCGCCAAGGTCCTCTACCCGGGCCTGCCCGAGCACCCCGGGCACGAGGTCGCCGCCAAGCAGATGAAGCACTTCGGCGGCATGGTCTCGTTCCTGCACGCCGACGGCGAGCAGGCCGCCCTGGACGTCTGCTCCCGCACGCGGCTGTTCACCCTCGCCGAGTCCCTCGGCGGCGTCGAGTCGCTGATCGAGCACCCGGGACGGATGACGCACGCGAGCACGGCGGGTTCGATGCTGCAGGTCCCGTCGGACCTGGTCCGCCTGTCGGTGGGCATCGAAGAGGCCGATGACCTCGTCGAGGACCTGCTGGCCGCGCTCGGCTGATCACTCGGGCGGTCGTGCCCGGGATTCGCTCCTGGGCGCGACCGTCACCTGGCCACGAACGGGTCCGAGTTGCCCGAGGACGTCGAATCGGCGGGTTCGCGCGGGGCGACCGGCAGGTCGCTGGGCCGCAAGCAGCCGCCGATGAGCTCCACGACCCCGTCGTGCTCGCGGTAGGAGCCCGGGTCCTCGCAGCCGGAGTTGAGCACCACCAGGACCGCCGCACCGGACAGCGTCGCCGCAGTGATCATGCCGGCGAGCAGCGGGAACACGCCGTTGCTCGGCTGCGCCATGCTGCCCTCCAGGCGGTGTGTCGGTGCGCGCCTCGCGCTCGGTGACCGTGCTGCCGACTGAGCGTACCGAACGTGCCGCGCCGGGGTCGGATTCGAAACGGCAGGGCCCTCTCGCCCCTCCGGCGAACGCCTGGGCAGCGCCTGCGCGAGGGGACTTCGGCGCACGCCTAGTACCCCTAGATCAGCGGTGGCACGATTGGCCCATGAAGCTCGTCGACCTCGACCGAATCCGCGAAGCGGACGCCCTGCTCGCCAAGGTGGCACGGCGGACCCCGATGGAGCACTCCCGAGTGCTCGGCGAGCACACCGGCGGCGAAGTCCACCTCAAGTGCGAGAACCTGCAGCGCACCGGCTCGTTCAAGCTCAGGGGCGCCTACGTCCGGCTGCTCGGGCTCGACGCCGAGCGCCGCGCGGCCGGTGTGGTGGCCGCCAGCGCGGGCAACCACGCCCAGGGCGTCGCGCTCGCGGCGCAGCTGCTGGGCATCCCCGCCACCGTCTACATGCCCGAACGCGCACCGCTGCCGAAGCTGGCCGCGACCAAGTCCTACGGCGCCCACGTCACGCTGCACGGCGCCGTGCTCGCCGAAACCCTCGCTGCGGCCGAGGAGCACGCCGAGCGGACCGGCGCCGAGTTCATCCACCCCTTCGACCATCCGGACATCGTCGCAGGTCAGGGCACGGTGGGTCTGGAGATCCTGGAGCAGCTGCCCGAGGTGCGCACGATCCTCGTGCCCACCGGCGGGGGAGGGCTGGTCGCGGGCGTGGCCGCCGCGGTGAAGGCGATCCGCCCCGAGGTGAAGGTCCTGGCGGTGCAGGCCGAGCAGGCCGCCGCGTGGCCGCCCTCGCTGGCCGCGGGCAAACCCGTGCCGTTGACCGACACCCAGACGATGGCCGACGGGATCGCCGTGGGTGAACCGGGCGCGGTGCCGTTCGCGCACGTGTCGGAGCTGGTCGACGGGGTCCTCACGGTCAGCGAGGAGTCGCTGTCCCGCGCGCTGCTGCTGTGCCTGGAGCGGGCCAAGCTCGTCGTCGAGCCCGCCGGGGTCGCCGCCGTCGCGGCCCTGCTGGAACACCCCGAGCAGGTCGTCTCACCGACCGCCGCGGTGGTCTCCGGCGGCAACATCGACCCGCTGCTGCTGCTCCAGCTCATCCAGCACGGCATGACCTCGGCGGGTCGCTACCTGTCGCTGAGCGTCCGGCTGCCCGACCGGCCCGGGTCGCTGGCGGGCCTGCTCGCCAAGCTCGGCGAGCTCAACGCCAACGTCATCGACATCGAGCACTCGCGCATCTCCGGTGCGCTCGCGCTCGGCGAGGTCGACGTCGAGGTATCGCTGGAAACCCGAGGTCAGGAGCACCGCGAGTACGTCGTCGCCCAGCTCGAAGTCGCCGGGCACACGATCCTCGCCCGTCGCTGAGAGGAGCGCTCACGTGGCTGCCACCAGCGGTCCCGACGAACTGGACGCCCGGTTGCTGCTGCTGCTCTCCGACGAGCCGCGGCTGGGCGTGCTGGAGTGCTCGCGCCGGCTCGGCGTCGCGCGCGGCACCGTCCAGGCCCGGCTGGACCGGCTCGTCGAGCGCGGCGTCCTGCAGGGGTTCCCGCCCGAACTGGACCTGGCGGCGATGGGCTACGGGCTGACGGCCTTCGCGGTCCTGGAGATCGCGCAGGGGCATCGCGGGATCGTCGCCGAGCAGCTGGCCGCCATCGACGAGGTCTGCGAGGTGCACGCCACCACCGGCCAGGGAGACCTGTTCGTGCGCATGGTCGCCCGGTCCAACGACGACCTGCAGCGCGTGATCGACGAGGTCGTCGGAGTGCCCGGTGTTCGGCGCACTTCGACGTCCATCGCCTTGTCCACGCCCGTGCCGCCGAGAGTGCGTCCGCTGCTGCACCGACTTTCCGGGGAAAAGCGAGCGGGCGTCCCGGAATCCGGAACGCCCGCGGACCGAGCGCACAAGCCCGGTATCGATTCTTAATTGCGGTGAAACCGTCGGAACGGTTTCACCCGCATATGCCAGGTGAAGCCAGATCAACAAAGGCGCGCGGCGACTTCAGCGGCTGCGCGCGAAAGAAGTCCGGAATGAAAGATCAGCCGTTGAAGGGCTCGGCCTTGACGAGCGTGACCTTCATGTTGCCGCCGTTGGGCAGCTCGTACTCCCGGCTCTCGCCCTCCTTGGCGTCCAGCAGAGCCTTGCCCAGCGGGGAACTGGGGGAGTAGACCTCGAGGTCGCCGTGCGCGCCCTCTTCGCGGTTGGCGAGCAGGAACTGCTCGGTCTCGTCCTCGCCGTCGTAGCGGACGGTCAGCACAGAACCGGGCTTGGCGATGCCGGATTCGGTGGGCACGTCGCCGACCTGCGCGGTGCGCAGCAGCTCCTGCAGCTGGCGGATGCGAGACTCGATCTGACCCTGCTCTTCGCGAGCGGCGTGGTACCCGCCGTTCTCCCGCAGGTCGCCCTCCTCGCGGGCTTCGTTGATCTTCGCGGCGATCACCGGGCGGTTGGCCACGAGCTCGTCCAGCTCACCCTTGAGCCGGTCGTAAGCATCCTGGGTCAGCCAGGTCACCTGGGTCTCGCTCACGGTCACCACTCCTCGTCGACTTCCGGCCCGCACTCACAACGGGCCAAATTGCAATTCCGTCCTTTTCTCAGCCAATGCCAAGTAACGGAAAAACACGGCCCTCAGCGGGGGCCGTGCTGCGCTCGACGATAGCACGAATCAGCACGCAAAGGGACCGGATTCTCCTCGCGCCCGACGTGCAGCGGGGCGCTTCACCCGGTTGGCCGCGTGTGAGTGGACAAATATTCAGGAACGTTGTAAGTGCAGCCGTACACCTCCCCGATGGTCGCTCGGGTGGATGTACGAAGCACAGTGTCCTGCCGACTCACGCCGTTCGCCGGATGGATCAGGACTTCGCGCCTGCCGACCTCCTCGCCGGATTCGGCGCGACCCCGCACCACGCAGTCGGCGGGCCGCTGCGGGTCGTCCCGCTGGACCTCCAGGGTGACCCGAACGGAGTGATCGTCGATCACCTCGAAGGCGACCTGCTTGCCTTCGATCGGAGCAGAGCCGAGGTTGCGGTAGCCGATGAGCGAGACGGCCACGAGAGCCAGCAGCACGACCGCGAGCAGAGCCCAGCGGAGGACGGGACGGGTGCGCGCGCTGCGAGCGCGCGAGCCGTACCGGTCCTGCGGGACCTGCTGCTGCGTCACGGCGGCCTTTCGACGCGGGCGGTGGAACTGCGGCCGGAACCACAAGGGGTGACGGCCGGGATGTCGGCTCCACCGGGAACAATGGAGGACGACATCCACGTTGAGTATCCCTGGAGCGCCCAGCGGAGGAGACGGCGGGGCCGTCGACGCGGAGGAGCCGTGCACAGGGCGGATGCTGCTACTAGCGGGAGGAACAAGCGGGCGATGGCGGACAAGCTGCGACTGATGACGGTGCACGCGCACCCGGACGACGAGTCCAGCAAGGGGGCCGCGACCACCGCGCGCTACGTGGCCGAGGGCCACGACGTGATGGTGGTCACCTGCACGGGAGGTGAAGCGGGCAGCATCCTCAACCCGGCCATGGATCGGCCCGAGGTCGTGGAGAACCTGACCGACGTGCGCCGGGAGGAGATGGCCAAGGCCGCCGAGATCCTCGGCGTCGAGCACCGCTGGCTCGGCTACGTCGACTCCGGGCTCCCGGAGGGCGACCCGCTGCCGGCGCTGCCGGAGGGCGTGTTCGCCACGGTGCCCATCGAGGAGTCCACCCGCGAGCTGGTGAAGGTGATGCGGGAGTTCCGCCCGCACGTGGTGATCACCTACGACGAGAACGGCGGATACCCGCACCCGGACCACATCCGGTGCCACGAGGTCTCCGTCGCGGCCTTCGACGCCGCCGGTGACCCCGACCTCTACGAGGGCCAGGGCGAGCCGTGGCAGCCGCTGAAGCTGTACTACTCGCACGGTTTCTCCCGCAAGCGCATGCAGCTGTTCCACGAGTCGCTGCTGGCCGACGGCAAGGAATCGCCCTACACCGACTGGCTGGCGCGCTGGGACTCCCAGGACCGACCCGACCCGGACGACCGGGTCACCACGCGCGTGCCGTGCGGGGAATACTTCGAGCAGCGGGACGACGCGTTGCGCGCCCACGCGACCCAGATCGACCCGACGAGCCGCTGGTTCGCGGTCTCGTGCGACGTGCAGCGCGAGCTGTGGCCGACCGAGGACTACGAGCTGGTGCGCTCGCTGGTCGACACCACGTTGCCGGAGGACGACCTGTTCGCCGGCGTGCAGGAGAAGGTGTGCGCATGAGTGCCCAGGAGACCGTCGCACTGGTGCTGGCCCAGGCGCCGGTGCCGCCGCAGGACCCGGGCGGGCAGGGTGAGGACTTCGGCAAGTCCTCGCCGCTCGGCCTGGTGCTGCTGATCGTGTTCGCCATCGCGGTGGTGTTCCTGATCCGCTCGATGACCAAGCACTTGAAGAAGCTGCCGGTCGTCTTCGACGAGGAGAAGGCCAACGCCGCGGCCCCGGCCCACGTCAAACGAGCCGAAGCCGAAGCGGCGAAGCGAGCGGAGGACTCCGAGGCCACCGAGACCCCGGAGCCCGAGGAGACCCCCTCCAAACCCTCGCAGGCGAAAACCGACTGAGACCCGACTCCGAACGGGGCCACCTGGGAAACCGGGTGGCCCCGTTCTGCACCTGTTGACCGGAACACCGCCGTGTTCGGGGACCTGATTACCGGGGTAATCCGCGGGTGGATTACTGCGGTGTTCCGGTCGGCACCACCCTCACCAGTGCGTTCGGAAGATCGAGATGGGAAGGTGGGAGTATGGCGAATCGGCTTGCGGACGCGACGAGTCCGTACCTCCTCCAGCACGCTGACAACCCGGTCGACTGGTGGCCGTGGTGCCCGGAGGCGTTCGCCGAGGCGCGCCGCCGGGACGTCCCGGTGCTGCTGTCGGTCGGGTACGCGGCCTGCCACTGGTGCCACGTCATGGCGCACGAGTCGTTCGAGGACGACGAGACCGCGCGGCTGATGAACGAGCGCTTCGTCAACGTGAAGGTGGACCGCGAGGAACGCCCCGACATCGACGCCGTCTACATGGAGGCCACCCAGGCCATGACCGGCCAGGGCGGGTGGCCGATGACCTGCTTCCTCACGCCCGACGGCGAACCGTTCCACTGCGGCACCTACTACCCGGCGTCGCCGATGCCCGGGATGCCGTCGTTCCAGCAGCTGCTCTCAGCGGTCGCGGAGGCGTGGGAAGGGCGCGGCGAGGAGGTTCGCCAGGCCGCGAGCCGCATCGTGGAGCAGCTCAACGCGCAGCGCTCCCCGCTGCCGGAGTCGATCTTGGACGACGAGGTGCTGACCGGCGCCGTCGGCCGGTTGCGCACCGAATCCGATCACGAGCGCGGCGGCTTCGGCGACGCGCCGAAGTTCCCGCCGTCGATGGTGCTGGAGTTCCTGCTGCGCCACCACGAGCGCACCGGGTCCGAGCAGGCGCTGGAACTGGCCCGCGACTGCTGCGCGGCGATGGCTCGCGGAGGCATCTACGACCAGCTGGCCGGCGGTTTCGCCCGCTACAGCGTCGACGCCGCCTGGGTGGTGCCGCACTTCGAGAAGATGCTCTACGACAACGCCCTGTTGCTGCGCGCGTACGCGCACCTGGGAAGGCTCGGCGACGACCTGGCGGCGCGCGTGGCCAGGGAGACCGCCGGTTTCCTGCTGCGCGACCTGCGCACGCCGGAAGGCGGTTTCGCGGCGTCGCTGGACGCCGACACCGAGGGCGTCGAGGGACTGACCTACGTGTGGACGCCGGAGCAGCTGCGGGAGGTGCTCGGCGAGTCCGACGGCGACTGGGCGGCGTCGCTGTTCCTGGTGACCCCGGAGGGCACCTTCGAAGAGGGCACGTCGACGCTCCAGCTGCCCAGCGACCCCGATGACCGGGCCCGCTGGGCGCGGGTGCGGCAGAGCCTGCTGGCCGCGAGGGAGCAGCGCCCTCAGCCCGGCGAGGACGACAAGGTCGTCACCGCTTGGAACGGCTTGGCGATCACCGCGCTGGTGGAAGCCGCGACCGCGCTGGAAGAACCGTCGTGGATCGAGGCCGCCGCGGCTGCCGCCGAGTTGCTGCTGTCGAAGCACCTGGTCGACGGCAGGTTGCTGCGCACCTCTCGGCACGGAGTCGCGGGCACGGCCGCCGGGGTGCTGGAGGACTACGCCTGCTTCGCCGACGGACTGCTGTCGCTGCACCAGGCCACCGCCGATCCGCGCTGGCTGACCAAGGCGTGCGAGCTCCTCGACGTCGCGCTGGAGCAGTTCGCCGACGCCGACCACCCGGGCACGTTCCACGACACCGCCGCCGACGCGGAGGCGCTGGTGCGCAGGCCGTCGGATCCGACCGACAACGCCAGCCCGTCCGGCGCCGCGGCGCTGACCTCGGCGCTGCTGACGGCATCGGCCCTGGTCGGGCCGGAGTCCACCGGCCGCTACCGCACCGCCGCCGAGCAGGGCCTGTCGCGTGCGGGACTGCTGGCCCAGCGCGCGCCCCGCTTCGCGGGCCACTGGCTGGCGGTCGCCGAGGCCCGCGCACAGGGCCCGATGCAGGTCGCCGTCGTGGGGCCGGACGAGTCCTCGCGGGCCGAACTCCTCGCGACGGCCCACCACCGGGGCCCGGGCGGCACGGTCGTGGTCGCCTCGACGCCGGAAGCGGCCGGAGTTCCCCTCCTGGCCGATCGGCCCCTGGTCGACGGTGCCGCGGCCGCCTACGTCTGCCACGGCTACGTGTGCGACCGCCCCGTCACGACCTCCGCCGAACTGGCGGACAAGCTCGCTCAGGCGTAGAGCGCGAGCCAGATGGCGACGTGGTGGCAGACGGCCGCCGCGGTGACCGTCGAGTGGAAGAACTCGTGGTAGCCGAAGGTCTTCGGCCACGGGTCCGGCCAGCGGGTGGCGTAGAAGATCGCGCCGACCGTGTAGAGCGCGCCGCCGACGATGAGCAGCACCAGCACCGCAGCGCCCGCGCTCTCCAGCAGGTCCGGCAGCACGAACACGGCCACCCAGCCCAGCGCGATGTAGACGGGGACGCCGACCCAGCGCGGCGCGTTGGGCCAGGCCAGCTTGAGGATCACGCCGCCGAGCGCGCCCGCCCACACCACGGCGAGCACGATGGCGCCGGTCGTCGGTTGCAGCGCGATCATCGCCAGCGGCGTGTAGGTGCCTGCGATGAACAGGAAGATCATCGAGTGGTCGAGGCGTCGCATCCAGGTGCGCGCGCCGACCGAGTTCCAGGTCTTGCGGTGGTACAGCGCGCTCACGCCGAACAGGCCGAGCACGGTCGCCGAGTAGATGGATGTGCCCAGCGCTGCCTCAGCCGACACGGTCGAGGCGGCCAGCGAGATGAGCGTCGCGCCGGCGGCGAAGAACGCCAGCAGCGACCAGAAGTGGATCCAGCCGCGCATGCGCGGCTTGACGATCGCGTGCGGGACTCGGGAAGACACGGCGTTGGTCACGCCACAAAGGTTACGGGACCGTAGGTTTGGCTCGCTGTGACCTCTGTTGCAAACCAGGCTTCCGGGGTCGTCTCACGGCGTCCGGTGCAACCGGTCGAGACCTCGAACCAGTGGCCGTGCGGACTCTCAGGTGGTGAGAGGAGAAAGCGGCTGCGCCGCTTGGGCTCGGCGCCGATGGTCATCCGCATCCGCGTAGTCTCATCTGGCGTGACGCTCAAGGTTCGGTTGAAAGAACTCATGTACTCGGTCTACGAGCGACGGCTCAGCCGGAAGCTCGATGGCCTGCAGCATCCCAGGCACGTCGGCGTCATCCTGGACGGCAACCGCAGATGGGCCAAGGAAGCCGGTCTGGACGCGGCGCACGGGCACCGGGCGGGCGCGCTCAAGATCGCGGAGATGCTCGGCTGGTGCGAGGAGGCGCAGGTCGAGGTGGCCACCCTGTGGCTGCTGTCGACCGACAACCTCAACCGCAGCGAAGCCGAGCTCAACGCCCTGATGGAGATCATCGCCGGGGTGGTCGACGAGCTCACGAGTCCGGGCCAGTCGTGGCGGGTGCGGATCGTGGGTGCGCTGGACGTGCTGCCCACCGAGACCGCCGCCAGGCTGACCGCGGGTGCGCTGCGGACCGAGGGCCGGACGGGGATGCAGGTCAACGTCGCGGTCGGCTACGGCGGCAGGCGGGAGATCGCCGACGCGGTCCGCAAGCTGCTGCAGCAGCACGCCGAGGCCGGGACCACGATCGAAGAGCTCGCCGAGGTGCTCACGGTCGACCACATCGCCGAGCACCTCTACACCTCCGGCCAGCCGGACCCGGACCTGCTCATCCGCACCTCGGGCGAGCAGCGGTTGTCGGGCTTCATGCTCTGGCAGTCGGCGCACTCGGAGTTCTGGTTCACCGAGGCGTACTGGCCGGAGTTCCGCCGCATCGACTTCCTGCGGGCGTTGCGCGACTACGCGGTGCGCCACCGCCGCTTGGGCCGCTGACCTCGAGCGAGCGGAAAGGCCAGGTCGGTGACGACCTGGCCTTTCCGTTGCGATCAGCTCGCTCAGCCGGCGGACGGGTGGTCCAGAACCGGGGCGTTGACGCATTCCGCAGTCTGCGGGGACAGGATCGGAACGACCGCGCCCAGCACCGCAACGTTGTTGCCGCAGGCCTGCACCGGCAGGACGCTGAGGTTGTTGTCGTTGAGGACGTTCACGCCGTCGTTGTCCTCGCTGTCGGCGTTGGCGACGGGCGCCAGGGCCAGCAGACCAGCGGCGGCACCGGCGACAATCGCTGCCTTCTTCAGCACTTGGGTCACTCTCCTTTAGGAATTCCGCGGGATTCGGAGTTCACACCAACGGACTCTGTCCAAATCCCGGTTGGGAGACAGAGCGTGGTGTGTTCCGGACGCAAACTACAGCGAACATGCCCGTTGCCCAAATTCCGTAACACCATTGTGTGAATCCGGATCCATGAATCGCTGGTAGACGCGGAATGCGCGCGCACGAAAAAGGAGCGCCGGCTCGTTCCGGCGCTCCTTCCTCGTCGGCGAAGCCGTCAGCCCGCGCTCGGGTGGTCCAGGATCGGGGCGTTGACGCATTCCACGTTCTGCGGCGAGCCGATCGGGATGGCGGCGCCCAGGACGCCAACGTTGTTGCCGCAGGCCTGCACCGGCAGAACGCTGACGTTGTTGTCGTTCAGGACGTTGATGCCGTCGTTGTCCTCGCTGTCGGCGTTGGCGACGGGGGCCAGGGCCAGCAGGCCGGCGACGGCACCGGCGACAATCACTGCTTTCTTCAGCACAGCTTTGCTCCTTGATGAGATGAGTTGAGCAAGTGCGTGCTTCTGTCCGGAAAGAGTGAACTCCGGAGCGAGTGAAGCACCTGGTTTGAAACGTAACCAGGGGTTGCGGAACGCGATACCTGGATACCACTATTGTGTGTACTATCCCTTCCAGGGCTAATGTACTCGCGAGTATTCGCCGAAAAAGCCCAGCACTTTTCAGGGGCGATGAATTCGGTGAAATCGGGCGCGCGCGTCCGACCGCGTACCGTCCAGGCGTGGACTCAGCGCGGTTGGTGTCCGACTACGTCCGGCTCGGGTTGCGGTTCGACCGGCTCGAACCGGGCATGGTCGACTCCTACGCGGGAGACCCGGGGCTGCGGCTGCGAGTGCGCCACGAACCGCGTCCGGACCCGCTGCGGCTCGTCGCGCGAGCCCGCGAGCTGCGCGACGAGCTGGGCGGTTGCGGGCTGGCCGAACCCCGGCGGCGGTTCCTCGACGCTCAGCTCACCGCGCTGGAGGCGATCGGTCTGCGGATCGCCGGTCAGGAGATGTCGTTCCCCGCGGAAGTGCGGGCGTGCTTCCAGGTCAGCCCGGAGCTCGGCGATCCCGACGAGTACCGGGAGGCCCACCGCGAACTCGACGCGTTGCTGCCGGGGACCGGGGCGCTGGCCGATCGGCTCGCGGCCGTCCGGCGCCGCGACCGGCTGCCGCCCGAGCGCCTGGAGGTCTGCCTGGAAGCGGTGTCCGGTGCGCTGCGCTCCCGGGTGCGCGCCCGATTCGGGCTGCCGGTGCAGGAGCGGGTGCGGTACCGGATCGTCACCGATCGGCCGTGGAGCGGGTTCAACGAGTACCTCGGCGGATTCCGGTCGCGGGTGTCGGTCAACGCCGACATCGGTCACCGCGCGTCGGCCTTGCCGCAGCTGATCGCCCACGAGTCCTACCCGGGTCACCACACCGAGCACTGCCGCAAGGCCGCCGGGATCGCGCGCACCCAGCCGGAGCAGGCGATCTTCCTGGTCAACACCCCGCAGTGCGTGCTCGCCGAAGGTCTCGCCGACCTGGGACTGCGCGCGGCGGTGGGGGAGGGCTGGGGTTCGTGGACGGCGGAGATCTTCGCCGACCTGGGCATCGCGGTGGACGGCGAGCTCGCCGAGCGGCTGGAAGCGGTGCTGGTCCGGCTGCTGCCGGTGCGCCAGGACGCGATGCTGATGCTGCACTCGCGGGGGCGGCCGGAGCAGGACGCGGTCGATCACCTGCGCCGCTGGCTGCTGATGCCGGAAGGCCGGGCGCGGCACCTGGTGAGGTTCATGCGCGACCCGCTGTGGCGGTCCTACACCACGACCTACGTCGAGGGGTGCCGCCTGCTGCGGCGGTGGCTGTCGGACCAACCGGACGGCACATCGAGCGCCGATCGTTACCGACGATTGCTTGACGAGGCGCTTGTACCAGAGGTCCTCCGTGCGGAGATCGCGGCACGCGCGCGGACCTGAATTTCACCCGAAAAGAGCAGCGAAGCTAACCGGGAGTGTTGAATTGAGTTCGTTCTCGTCGCGGCCGAGGGACGCCTCCTGACCTGCTGACGAATCGTCTGGAAACCTTCTATTTACCTTCTGACCTGCGAAAACATGCTAGTAGCGCGCGGTGAGCGCGGGAATGGTTCGAATCACCTAAGTGGCTGTCTGCTGAAGAGCGATCTCGAAGGTAGCGTTCGCTGGTGACGGGCCGTTCTTCTCTTGCACGTCCGAACGCGGCCCGTCCGGGAGGCCCTGATCGTGGCTGTTGGCTGGAGCGGACGTTCACACGTCCACCTTGGTCGCGGAGGGGGTCGGTGCCCGGCCCTCGCGTGGCGTCGGTGGACCGGACGGTCCAGCGGGAGCACGACGGGGGCAGGCCCGGCCCACCGACGAGCGGGCGTGTTCGGCACGTCCGCGAGGGAGTAGCCGTGACCGCACGACGTTCCCAGCCTCAGGCGCACGAAGCCGTCCGCAGCGACGCGCCCGCGCACACCGCACCTGGCGGTGACTCCGAGGTCCGCACCTACGTCCTGGACACTTCGGTCCTGCTGTCCGATCCGTGGGCGATGGCCCGGTTCGCCGAGCACGACGTGGTGCTCCCGGTGGTGGTCATCTCCGAGCTGGAGGGGAAGCGCCACCACCCCGAACTCGGCTGGTTCGCCCGCGAGGCGCTGCGCGTGCTCGACGATCTCCGGATCAAGCACGGCAGACTGGACCACCCGGTGCTGGTCAACCCTGAGGGCGGCAACGTCCACGTGGAGTTGAACCACTCCGACCCGTCGGTGCTCCCGCCGGGCTTCCGCACGGACTCCAACGACTCCCGCATCCTTGCCTGCTCGCTCAACCTCGCCGCCGAAGGCCGTGAGGTCGTGCTGGTCACCAAGGACATGCCACTGCGGGTCAAGGCCGCGTCGGTGAACCTGGCCGCCGAGGAGTACCGCGCGCAGGACGTCGTGTCGTCGGGCTGGAGCGGCATGGCGGACATCGACGTCGGTTCGGACTCGGTGGACTCGCTGTTCAAGGACGGCGTCGCCGACCTGGAGGAGGCGCGGGACCTGCCGCCGAACACCGGTGTGCGGATGCTCGCCGGACAGCAGAGCGCGCTGGGCCGGATCACCGCGGACAAGCAGGTCCGGCTGGTGCGCGGCGACCGCGAGGTCTTCGGGCTGCACGGTCGTTCGGCGGAGCAGCGGATCGCGCTGGAGCTGCTGATGGATCCCGACGTCGGGATCATCTCGCTCGGCGGCCGCGCCGGAACCGGCAAGTCGGCGCTGGCGCTGTGCGCGGGCCTGGAATCGGTCCTGGAACGCCAGCAGCACCGCAAGGTCGTGGTGTTCCGGCCGGTCTACGCCGTCGGCGGGCAGGAGCTCGGTTACCTGCCGGGCTCCGAGGGCGAGAAGATGGCGCCCTGGGCGCAGGCCGTGTTCGACACGCTCGGCGCGCACGCCAGCGAGAACGTGCTGGAAGAGATCATGGACCGCGGCATGCTCGAGGTGCTGCCGCTGACCCACATCCGCGGCCGTTCGCTGCACGACTCCTTCGTCATCGTCGACGAGGCCCAGTCGCTGGAGCGCAACGTGCTGCTGACGGTCCTGTCGCGGCTCGGCGCGAACTCGCGGGTGGTGCTCACCCACGACGTCGCGCAGCGGGACAACCTGCGGGTGGGCCGCCACGACGGCGTCGCGGCGGTCATCGAGAAGCTCAAGGGCCACCCGCTGTTCGCCCACGTGACCCTGACCCGGTCGGAACGGAGCCCGATCGCGGCCCTGGTCACCGAGCTGCTGGAAGGGGACCACACGCCCTGACGCGGTCGTGGGGAGGACGCCTCCGCCGGAGGCGCCCTCCCCACGTCACGCGGTCGAAGCTCGCGCGAGGTTCGAGTCCGCCGGTCGGGGTCGAACCTCGCGCGAGATCGTCACCAGCCGGACGGCAGCGGGCGGCCTTCGGCGAAGCCGGCGGCCGACTGGATGCCGACCAGGGCGCGCTCGTGGAACTCCTCCAGGGTGTGCGCGCCCGCGTAGGTGCAGGACGAGCGCACACCCGAGGTGATCTGGTCCAGGAGGTCCTCGACGCCCGGGTTCTGCGGGTCGATGCGCATCCGGGAGCTGGAGATGCCCTCTTCGAACAGGCCCTTGCGGGCCTGGTCGTAGGCGCTGTCGGTGCGGGTCCGGGCCGACACGGCGCGCTTGGAGGCCATGCCGAAGGACTCCTTGTAAGCCCTGCCGTGCTCGTCGCGCTGCAGATCACCGGGGGACTCGTAGGTCCCGGCGAACCACGATCCGACCATCACCGACGAGGCTCCGGCGGCCAGCGCCAGCGCCACGTCGCGCGGGTGGCGGATGCCGCCGTCGGCCCACACGTGCTTGCCGAGCCTGCGCGCTTCCGCGGCGCACTCGGCGACGGCGGAGAACTGCGGGCGGCCGACACCGGTCATCATCCGGGTCGTGCACATCGCACCCGGCCCGACGCCGACCTTGATGACGTCCGCACCGGCCTCGACCAGGTCGCGCACGCCCTCGGCGGTCACCACGTTGCCGGCGACGACCGGGACGGTGGGGCTCGCGGAGCGGACGGCCTTGAGCGCGGCGATCATCTTCTCCTGGTGACCGTGCGCGGTGTCCACGACCAGCGTGTCCACCCCGGCCGCCAGCAGCGCGGACGCCTTGGCGGCGACGTCACCGTTCACGCCGATCGCGGCGGCCACCCGCAGGCGGCCCTCGGCGTCGAGAGCGGGGGTGTAGATGGCGGCGCGCAGGGCGCCCTTCTTGGTCATGATCCCGGAGAGCCGGCCTTCGGCGTCGACCGCGATCGCGACGTTGCGGCCCTGCTTGTGCAGCTGCTCGAAGACCTCGCGCGAGTCCGTCTCCAGCGGCAGCACCACGGGGTGGGCGTCGGCGACCTCGCCGACCCGCGCGAAGCGGTCCACGCCGGTGCAGGCGGCCTCGTCGACGACGCCGAGCGGCTTGTCCTCGTCGTCGACCACCACCAGGGCGCCGTGGGCGCGCTTGGGCAGCAGGTTCAGGGCGTCGGCGACCGCGTCGTCGGTGTGCAACGCCAGCGGCGTGTCCCACAGCGGGTGCCTGGTCTTGACCCAGGACACGATCTCGGCGACCGCGCTCGGGTCGACGTCCTGCGGGAGGATCACCAGGCCACCGCGTCGCGCGACGGTCTCGGCCATGCGCCTGCCGGCCACGGCGGTCATGTTCGCGACCACGATCGGCAAGGTCGCGCCGGTGCCGTCACAGGTCGCCAGGTCGACGTCGAAGCGCGACTCGACTCCGGAGCGCCGGGGCGCCAGGAAGACGTCGTCGTAGGTCAGGTCGGTAGAGGGCTGTTGCCCGTTCAAGAACTGCACGTCGCACCACGATACGTGCCCCGAGCGGCCACCGGGCCCTCCAGATCACCTGATCAAGGGGCGTTCGAGGTCACGGCCCCATGAGCGGTGCCCTCAGACGTCCTCTTCGGTGAGGGGTTCGAGGGACCGGTAGGCGTCGTAGTTGCGGAAGAAGCGGCTGTAGAGCTCGGAGCCGTCGTCGAACGTGGCGTCCTCGAGGGGCTTGACCTCGACGATCTGCTTGAGCTTCCAGGTGACCACGTCGTGGTTCTCGTTCTGGTAGCTGGTCTCCTGCTGCTTGCCGCACTCCCTGGCCTTCTCGGCGGCCTCGTCCTCGGACTCGGCGGTGAGCAGGACGAACGACTCCTCGAAGAGCGGCTTGTGGCCGGTCGCCTCGCTGGTGGCCTCCAGCAGGAGCACGGCGACGTAGTGGTCGAGCTCGACCGATGACGCGCGCTGCTGGAAGTCACGCGGGTCGATGGTTCCCGGTCCGATGTCGATCGAACCGACGGCGTCGAAGTCCTCGCTGCTCATGCCCCCAGGATCTCACCCGCCGCGGAGCATCCCGCGAACCGCCTCGATGGTGTCCGCCTCGCCCGCGTCCTTGTCCGGCCGGTAGCGCAGCACCCGGGCGAAGCGCAGCGCGACTCCACCGGGATACCGGCTGCTGGTCTGCACCCCGTCGAGCTCGACCTCCACCACCAGCTCCGGGACGACGCGCACCGTCCAGTCGTCGCCTCCGGTGGCCCGCTGCTGGAACTCGGCCGTCTGCCAGGCCAGCAGCTCGTCGGTGAGGCCCTTGAAGGTCTTGCCGACCATGATCGGCGGGCCGCCGTCGGGGTCGCGGGCGCCCAGGTGCAGGTTGGACAGGTAGCCGCGGCGGCGGCCGTGGCCCCACTCGGCGGCCAGCACGACCAGGTCGAGGGTGTGCTCGGGCTTGACCTTGCGCCACGCCTTGCCGCGCCGGCCCGCCGCGTACGGCGAGTCGAGGTCCTTGACCACCACGCCCTCGTGGCCGTGCGCCAGCGCGTCGTCGAACAGCGCGGCGGCGTCCTCCGGGGTGGGCGACAGGACGCCCGGGATCCGGTGGTCGCCCGCGACCTGCTCCAACGCCTTCAGCCGGTCGGCCAGCGGCCGGTCGAGCAGGTCGCTCCCGTCCAGGTGCAGGCAGTCGAAGAAGTACGGGTGCAGCAGCTCGGCCCGCTGCTCCTGGGCGCCGAAGCGGGCCATCGTCTCCTGGAACGGGCGAGGACGTCCGGCGTCGTCGAGGGCCAGCGTCTCGCCGTCGAGCACCACCGAGCGGCAGTCCAGGCCCCGCACCAGCTCCACCAGCTCGGCGACGTTGCGGGTGATCTCGCGCAGCGTGCGGGTGTAGACGTGCACCTCGTCGCCGTCGCGGTGCACCTGGATGCGGGCGCCGTCGAGCTTGTGCTCGACGCTGCACCCACCGAGCTCGGCCAGCGCGGCGTCCAGGGTTTCCGCTGGTGACGCCAGCATCGGGCGGATCGGGCGGCCCAGCTCCAGGTGGAACTCGGCGAGCGCGGACTCGCCGCCGATCAGCGCTGCCTCGGCGGTCGCGGGGAGCCGGCCGGAGAGCATGAACGCGCGCCGCACGGCCTCGGTGCGCACCTCGGCCGCCGCGGCGATGGCCTCGACCATCACGCCTTCCAGCGCGCCCTGCCGGAGCTCGCCGCCCAGCAGGCGCAGCAGGAACGACTGCTCCGCCTCGGTGGCCCGCCCGAGCAGCGCGCTCAGCGCGTCGGCCCGTCGTCGCCCTGACCCCGAGCCGCTGATCGTCCGCACGTCGCCGACCGCCGCTTCGACCTCGCCGATGGTCAACCCGGGTTCGGTCGCAGGCGGGACCCGCAACGCGGACAGCGTCGACCAGCCGACTCCGGCCCGGCCGCCGGGGAGCTCGCCCGCCAGCAGCGCCGTGGCCGCGGCGACCTCCGCGGGCTCCAGCCGCCGCAGCAGCGCGGCGATCGCCGATGTCTTCGCCTTGCGCGAGGACGTCGCCGCGACCTCGGCGGAGGCCGCGACGACGTCCGAGAGCAGCACCATGCCTCCATGGTGCGCACCGCTCCGACAATTCGCGGAAGTGCCAGCGGGTCGTCAGCCGCCGTGGGCCATGCGGAGGACGTCCAGGGCTTCGTCGAGCTGCTCGATCGTGAGCTTGCCGGACTCGACGTGACCGCGTTCGAGGACGACCTCCCGGATGGGCTTGCGCTCCTTGAGCGCCTGCTTGGCGACCGCGGCGGCCTCCTCGTAGCCGATGTAGCGGTTGAGGGGCGTGACGATCGACGGCGAGCCCTCGGCGTAGGCGCGGGCCTGCTCGGTGTTGACCTGCACGTCGGCGAAGACCTTGTCGGCCAGCTGCCGCGACACCGCCGCCAGCAGCCGGGACGATTCCAGCACGTTGCGGGCGATGACCGGCAGCATCACGTTGAGCTGGAAGTTGCCCTGCGATCCGGCGAAGGCCACCGCCGCGTCGTTGCCGATGACCTGGGCGACGACCTGCAGCGTCGCTTCCGGGATCACCGGGTTGACCTTGCCCGGCATGATCGACGACCCGGGCTGCAGGTCCGGCAGGGCCAGCTCGCCGAGGCCGGTGCGCGGGCCGGAACCCAGCCAGCGCAGGTCGTTGGCGATCTTGGTGAGGCTGACCGCCACCGTGCGCAGGTGACCGGAGGTCTCCACCACGGAGTCCTGCGCGGCCTGCGCCTCGAAGTGGTCGCGGGCCTCGGTCAGCGGCAGACCGGTCACCCGGGCGAGCTCCTCGGCGACGGCCCGGCCGAAGCCCTCCGGCGCGTTGAGCCCGGAGCCCACGGCGGTGCCGCCGATGGGCAGCTCGCCCAGCCGGGGCAGGCCGGTCCGCAGCCGCTCGACGCCGTAGCGGACCTGCGACGCCCACGCGCCCGCCTCCTGGGCGAGGGTGATCGGCACGGCGTCCATCAGGTGCGTGCGGCCGGACTTGACGACCTCGGTCCACCCCGCGGCGCGGCCCTCGATCGTCGTGGCCAGGTGCTCCAGGGCCGGGATGACGTCGGCGAGCACGGCCTCGGTGGCGGCGACGTGGATGGTCGTCGGGAACGTGTCGTTGGACGACTGCGAGGCGTTGACGTCGTCGTTCGGGTGCACGTCGCGGCCGAGAGCGCGGGTGGCCAGGGTCGCGATGACCTCGTTGGCGTTCATGTTCGACGACGTGCCGGAGCCGGTCTGGAAGACGTCGATCGGGAAGTGCTCGTCGTGCGCGCCCTCGGCGACCTCGTCGGCGGCGCGGGCGATGGCCTCGGCGATTTCGGCGTCGAGCACCCCCAACCGGCCGTTGACCCGGGCGGTGGCGGCTTTGAGCAGGCCGAGCGCGCGGATCTGCGCGCGCTCCAGGCCCCGGCCGGAGATCGGGAAGTTCTCCACGGCCCGCTGCGTCTGCGCCCGGTAGAGGGCGTCGGCGGGCACCCGAACCTCGCCCATCGTGTCGTGTTCGATCCGGTACTGGGATTCAGCCATGTTCGAAGTGTCCCGCCGATCAACCGGCCGGGTCAGCGTGGCACGCCCCACGGGCCGGGCGTTCCCCCAGGAAATGACCGATCTGGAACGATCTAGGTGGCTGATCTGACAAAGCCCGCTCCCGGAGAGCGGGAGCGGGCTTCGTCGCAGAGATCAACCGATGGTGGAGGAGATCCAGTCCTTGTAGGCGGTGGCGTCGGTGTAGACCGAAGGAGCCGTGCCGCAGACCGGGACAGGGCTGCCGAGACGGCTCGTCACGCCGGTGAGCTTCCAGTCGCCGGGGGTGCCCTCCAGCTGCGGGCCGCCGGAGTCGCCGAAGCAGGCGTTGGCCAGGGGCTCCTGGCTGGAGGTGCAGATCTCGGTGGGGCCGTCGATGGAGCTCAGCGTGCAGCCCGCGTCAGGGGCGACCTGGGTCTCCAGCTCCTGCAGCTGTTCCGGCGGTTCGCCGCAGCCGCGCACCGGGCAGGTCACGCCCCAGCCGATGATCCGCGACGGCGTGCCGTCGGCGCCGGAGGCGTCGGCGATGTCGATCGGCGTCTCGGACACCGCCTGGTCGAGCTTGAGCAGCGCGATGTCGCCGTTGGGGTTGTTGGTCTCGTAGTCCGGGTGCACGACGACCTCGGACACGCCGGCTTCGGTGCCGCCGCTGCTCCAGGTCGGGCTGCCGATCCGCAGGCCGAGGTCGGCCGGTGCCGCGTCGGCGACGCAGTGCGCCGCGGTGAGCACCCACTGCTCGTCGATCAGGGAGGCGCCGCAGCTGTGCGACCCCGATCGTTGCAGCGAGGACATCCATTCGTAGGACTCGGTGGCGTCGTGACCGCCGACGATCAGCGCCCCCGGGTTGTCGATGGCCTGCGCCGCAGGCGCGAAGCCGGCGCTGAGCGCCAGCGCGGCGATGCCGCTGAGCAGCGCGGATGATTTCTTCACAGAGCTTTCCCTCCCCGACGTGATCCCCTCACCCCCGGAAGTTAGGGGTGGGGTGGAGGGCCAGGTACCGCCGCACGCTGCAGCGAATTGCGCTGATCGGACCAGCATCGGCGAAGGGCGGACACATCGGCCGGATCCGACTAGCCTGAGATCCGTATCACAAGGCCTGCGACGGGATGCCGAGATGGCGCACGAGGTCGATCTGCTGGTGGTGGGTGCCGGTCCGACCGGGCTTTTCGCCGCCTACTACGCCGGGTTTCGCGGGATGTCGGTGGCGCTGGTCGACGCGCTGCCGGAGCCGGGTGGCCAGGTGACCGCGATGTACCCGGAGAAGATGATCTTCGATGTGGCGGGTTTCCCGGAGATCCGAGGGCGCGACCTGATCGCCGCGCTGGTCGAGCAGGCAGACCAGTACGGCCCGCGCTACCTGCTCGGGCGCCCCGCCGTCTCGTTGTCCGATGTGGACGGCGGCTTGCTGGTCGACGTCGGCGAGGGCGAGCAGGTCCGGGCCGGGGCGGTGCTGGTCACGGCCGGGATCGGCGAGTTCACCCCGAGACCGCTTCCCGCGGGCGGAGAGTGGATCGGCAAGGGCGTCGTGCACTTCATCCCCGAGCTGTCCGCGCACGCCGGGCACGACGTGGTCGTCGTCGGCGGCGGTGACTCGGCGTTCGACTGGGCGCTGGCGCTGCAACCCGTGGCCCGCAGCGTGACGCTGGTGCACCGGCGGACCCGCTTCCGCGCCCACGAGGGCCTGATCACCAAGGTCGAGCAGCTGGGCGTCCCGCTGATCGTCCCGGCCGAGGTCGCCGAAATCCGCGGCGACGCGGGCGGACTCATCGAGGTGGCCATCGACGTCGACGGGCAACGACGGGTCCTGCCTGCGCAAACGGTCGTCGCGGCACTGGGTTTCACCGCCGATCTCGGCCCGATCGAATCCTGGGGCCTGGACCTGGAGAAGCGCTCGATCCTGGTCGACACGACGATGCGCACCAGCCGCGCCCGCGTCTACGCCGCAGGTGACGTCGCCGCCTACCCGGGGAAGGTCAAGCTCATCGCCACCGGATTCGGCGAAGCCGCCACGGCGGTCAACAACATCGCCGTCGAGCTCAACCCCGACGCCCACCTCTTCCCCGGGCACTCCTCGAACCTCGGTTGAGGGATCGGCTCGTCT
Organism: Saccharopolyspora sp. NPDC049357; assembly: GCF_040677225.1. NCBI lineage: Bacteria > Bacillati > Actinomycetota > Actinomycetes > Pseudonocardiales > Pseudonocardiaceae > Saccharopolyspora > Saccharopolyspora sp. NPDC049357. The sequence goes on from NZ_JBFAQJ010000020.1 coordinate 39,289, forward strand.
TGCGTGGCAGTACCTCGTCTGGGCCCGAACGTGGAAACGGCACCCGGGAACGACGTCCCGGGTGCCGCGTCAGGGTGTCGCTGAACGGGTCAGCCGCCGGTGTTCTGGTTGATCCAGTCGGCGAAGGCGGTCACGTCGGTGTAGATCGACGGGCCGGTGGCGCAGGTGGAGTCGCCGTTGCCGGAGCGGCTCGTGGCGCCGATCAGCTCCCAGCTGCCCTGGGTGCCCTTGATCTGCGGGCCGCCCGAGTCGCCGTAGCAGGCGCCGGAGTTGCCGCCCGGGTTGTCGGTGCAGATCTCGCCCGCGCCGTCGATGCCGGTGCAGCCGGCGTCGTCGACGATGCTGGTGTCGAGCTCCTGCAGGTTCGACGGGACCTCACCGCAGCCGGTCTCCGGGCAGGTCTGGCCCCAGCCGATGATGCGGCTCGGGGTGCCGGCCGGACCCGACTCGGCGGCGATCGAGATCGGCGCGGCGGACAGCTGCTTGTCCAGCTGCAGCACCGCGAGGTCGGCGGTGTCGTGCACCTGGGTCTTGGTCACGGCGGCTTCCTCGCCACCGGTGGTGTTGTCGTTGCTGCCCACGCGGACCGTGAAGTCACCGCCGCTCTGAACGCAGTGCGCGGCCGTCACCACCCAGTCCGGCTTGATCAGCGCGCCGCCGCAGACGTGGCTGCCCTGCTGCTGCAGCGAAACCATGAACGAGTAGGTCTCGGTCGCGTCGTGACCACCGATGATCATCGGGTCGACGTCGTCACCGGCGGCGACGGCGGGCATGCTCAGCGCGCCCACTGCGCTGACCGCGGCGACCGCGGAGATGAGAGCCGAACGAATGCGCATGTGTGTCGAATCCTCCGGGTATCCCGGCTCCGAAGGCCGGCTGGCCGCTGACGCTAACGGCGCCCCCGACTCCTGGCGTACCGACGAAGGTCGTAGGAGGCGGACCGAAAGAGTGGTGGCCCGCGGACAATCCGCAGGCCACCACCTTGATCAAGACCGGTTGAGCCGGTTTTTCCCGGATTCCCGATAAGGGTGACTACTCGTCGCTCTCACCCAGGTCCACGTCGGCGTACTCGCGCAGCTTGGTGAGCTTGTGCGAGGCGTCGACGACGCGCGTCGTGCCCGACTTCGACCGCATCACGATGGACTGCGTGGTGCACCGGTCGGCGCGGTAGTGCACGCCGCGCAGCAGCGCGCCATCGGTGATGCCGGTCGCCACGAAGAACATGTTGTCGCCGCGCACCAGGTCCGAAGTGGTCAGAACCTGGTTCGGGTCGTGCCCGGCCTCGCGCAGCTTCGCCCGCTCCTCGTCGTCGCGCGGCCACAACCGGCCCTGGATCTCACCGTCGAGGCACTTCAGCGCGCACGCGGTGATGATGCCCTCCGGGGTGCCGCCGATGCCCAGCAGCATGTCCACGCCGCTGTTCGGGCGAGCCGCCGCGATCGCGCCCGCCACGTCGCCGTCGGAGATGAACTGCACGCGGGCACCGGACTCGCGGACCTCCTTGACCAGCTGCTCGTGCCGCGGCCGGTCCAGCACGCACACCGTCACGTCGGAGACGTCGACGTGCTTGGCCTTGGCGACCCGGCGGACGTTCTCCGAGATCGGGGCGCTGATGTCGATGACCCCTGCGGCCTCCGGGCCGACGGCCATCTTCTCCATGTAGAACACCGCGGACGGGTCGAACATGGTGCCGCGCTCGGACACCGCCAGCACCGCCAGCGCGTTCGGCATGCCCTTGCTGAGCAGCGTCGTACCGTCGATCGGGTCCACGGCGACGTCGACCTCCGGGCCTTCCCCGTTGCCGACCTCCTCGCCGTTGTAGAGCATCGGCGCTTCGTCCTTCTCGCCCTCGCCGATGACCACCGTGCCGCGCATCGACACGGTGCCGATGAGTTTGCGCATGGCGTCCACCGCGGCTCCGTCACCCGCGTTCTTGTCGCCGCGGCCGACCCAGCGACCACCGGCCATCGCCGCGGCTTCGGTCACGCGGACGAGTTCCATCGCCAAGTTGCGATCGGGTGCTTCCGGGTGTCGTTGCGTCATCGCGCCCTCCCCGTTGTGAGGCATCGTCGGTACCGCCCGAGTCCGGCGGGAAAACGCCCCGCGCTCAGGCTTGTTGGCTGCGATCTTCCCAGATCATCGGGGTTCGGGGATCACTCGCGTGGGGCAGCCCACTCCCTCTGCCCCTGCCCGCTGAGCTGCGGTGCTGCCGGTGAGAGCATGGGTGCCGTGGCTGAACCCCGCAACCAGCAACCGGCTCCGTCCCGCCCGCCGCGGACGATGTCGGCGATGCTCTTCGCCATCCTGCCGTTGGTGCTGGTCTCGTTCGGCATCGCAGGCCTGTTCACGCAGTGCTCGTTCACTCCCACCGGCCCGACGGTCGACAACGGATCGGTGCCCACGGTGAACGTTCAGGCCGAGCTGCACGACGCCGCCGCCGGAGTGGACTTCCCGGTGGTCGATCCGAAGCTGCCCGCAAGCTGGCGGGCCAACTCCAGCAGCAGCACCACGCTGCCCTCGCACACCGAGGTCGTCCGGGTCGGCTGGCTGACCGGCGACGCGCAGTACCTGCGCCTGGCCCAGTCCAACGCCACCGAGGAGGAGCTGGTCGCGGGCGAGACGCGGCGGGCACCGCAGGCGCTCGGCGCCGTCGAGGCCGGTGGCCGCCAGTGGGTCCGCTACCAGGGCGTTCGCGACGAGCAGGCGTGGGTGTCCGAGCGCGACGGAGTCCGCCTGCTGATCACCGGCAACGCCGGCGAAGCGGAGTTCCGCACCCTGGCCGAAGCGGCGCTGACGGCGCCGGGGATCAGCTGAAACGGCTCCGCCCCCTGCGTAGTCACGCGGCCGGGTGACTCATTTCGAATTTCGCGCGAAATTCGAGTCGGAACTTCGGGACTCGAATTTCGCGCGAAATTCGAAAAGGCCTGGTGAGGGTGCCTCAGGAGTCGTCTTCGACCGCGGCGAGGGCGCGTTCGACGCGTTCGCGCGCACCGGCGAGGTGGCGTTCGCAGACCGCCGCCAGCGCTTCGCCCTTCTCCCAGAGGGCCAGCGAGTCCTCCAGGGACAGCCCGCCGGCCTCCAGCTGCTTGACGACCTCGGCCAGCTGGTCGCGGGCGTCCTCGTAGCCGAGCTCGGCGACCTCCGGGTGCTCGGCGACCGGGTCGAAGTGCTCGTCCTGCTGGTTCTCGGTCACGGGGTGGGGCTCTCCACATTCGCTCGCACGGACACCACCGCGGTGGCGATCGCCTGGTCGTAGCCGACGAAGGCCTCGGCGAACTCCGCGCCGTCACCTTCGCGCACCGCGTCGTTGATGCGCAGCTGGGCCTCCGCGACCCTACGTCGGTGGGCCGACGCAGCCCACCAGGTGGGGCCCACGTACCCCGAGGTCGCGTCGATCAAGGCCCGCAGCCTGCCGGGCAGGTCCTTGCGCTCGGCCGAATCGCACCCGCCGAGGAGCGCAGCCCAGGTCCCCTCCGCCGTGACCTCGGCGGCCTCGGCGCAGCGCCGGACCTCGCCCGCCCGCTCCGCGCTGCGCGCCGCGCCCACGGTGAGGGGGAGGAACGAGGGCTCCTGCTTCGGGTGCACGTGGAATTCCTTGGTCAGTCCGGTACGACGGCGTGGACCGCGCCGTCGGCGACCCGCACCCGCAGCCGGGTGCCCGGAGGCGCGTCATCGACGGAGCGCAGCACGCCGTCGACCTCGTCGGTCTCCTCGATGCGCTGCACGATCGCGTATCCACGAGCCAGAGTGGCCGCAGGGCCCAGGGTCGTCAAGCGTGATCGAGTAGCGCTCAACGCGTGGCCCTCCGCGGTGAGCACCGTGCTCATCGCCCGCCGGGAGCGTTCGCGCAACATCGCGACCTGCTCGGAGCGCTGCTGCAGCGGGCGGTGCGGGTCGGCCAGCGCGGGCCTGCTGCGCAGCTGGTCGAGCAGCCTGCGCTCCCGATCCACCCATCCGTGCAGCGCCCGCCGAGCCCGGTCGCGCAGCTGCCGGATGCGCTGGCCCTCCTCGGCAACGTCGGGCACCACGCGCTTGCCCGCACCCGTCGGTGTGGAACAGCGCACATCGGCGACGTGGTCGAGCAGCGGCGAGTCCGGTTCGTGCCCGATCGCGCTGACCACCGGGGTCTTGCAGGCCGACACCGCCCGGCACAGCGCCTCGTCGGAGAACGGCAGCAGGTCCTCGACGCTGCCGCCGCCGCGCGCCAGCACGATCACGTCGACCTCGGGCATCCGGTCGAGCTCCTCCAGCGCGGGCAGGATCTGCGGCACCGCGCTGGTGCCCTGCACGGCGACGTTGCGGATCTCGAACTGCACGGCCGGCCAGCGCAGCTGCGCGTTGGTCAGCACGTCGTGCTCGGCGGCCGAGGCGCGGCCGGTGATCAGGCCGACCCGGTTGGGCAGGAACGGCAGCGGCCGCTTGCGCGCCGGGTCGAACAGGCCCTCGGCCTTGAGCAGCTGGCGGAGCCGTTCGATGCGGGCGAGCAGCTCGCCGATGCCCACAGCCCGGATCTCGTCGACCCGCAGGCTCAGCGTGCCGCGACCGACGAAGAAGGTCGGCTTGCCGTGCACCACGACCCGGCTGCCATCGGTCAGCGGCGGGTCCATCTTGCGCAGCAGCGACGACGAGCAGGTCAAGGTCAGCGACACGTCCGCGGAGGGATCGCGGAGCGTCAGGAACGCCGTCTGCGCGCCGGACCGCATCGAGATCTGGGTGATCTGCCCCTCGACCCAGATCTGCCCGAGCCGGTTGATCCAGTCGGCGATCTTGCGGGCCACCGTCCGCACCGGCCAAGGTTCCTCAGCACTAGTAGGCGAACTCAGCGTTCCTCCTCATTGATCGTTTCCAGGCTCATTCTGCTTGGCGGTGCAAGTAGCGGAACCTCAGCGGGCCTCTGGCTCCGGGATCCGCGACTTGAGTATGTCGATACGCGGCGCTGCGGCTGTCCTCCCCAGAGAACCGCTGAGAACCCGCGGCGGTGCCGGCTGCTCAGGTGGTGAAAGAGAAAGCACCTTCGGTGCTTGTCTACTGCTCGCGGAGGCGGGTGAGGCGGTTGCGCAGCATCCGGAGGTAGTCCGGGCGTTGCTGGTTGCGCTCCTCGTGGGCGAGCAGTTCGGTGAGGTCGTCTTCGGTGAACGAGCGCAGGCGACCGCGCAGCTGGGGGAGGCTCAGCGCGTCGTAGTCGGCGAGCAGCGAGTTCTCCTCGCCCTCGGGCTCGCCGACCACCTCCGGTTCCGCGGCGAAGTCCTCGTCGAACGTCGCCCACGACGGTTCTTCCTCCGGCGTGCGCAGGCCCGACAGCGCCTCGTCGCCCTTGATCGCGAGCTCGGTGATGTGCTGCTGCACCCGCATCGACGCCTGCAACGCCTGGCTGGCGACGGTCACGGGCATGCCGAGGAGGGTGGCCGGGAGCGCGCGGGCCTGCTCGACGGCGGTCGCCGCGAGACCGGCCGCCACCCGCACCGGGAAGGGGAACACTGACATGCGCCCAGCCTGCCGCAGAAGTGGCCGCCAGACCATCGGTTCAACGCCGGAATGTGACCGAGGACCGACGCTCGGCAGAACCGCGAGAGACCCCTCGATGGAGTGACAGTGAGCACCGACCGGAGGCAGAGCGGGCAGGCGCGGATCCGTACCCTTGACGGCATGACGACCACGCCTGAGGCCCGCGACCTCGAACCCGACCCCGTTGACGACGCCGGCCGGACCAAGCGGGTCCTGCTGGCCAAGCCCCGTGGGTACTGCGCAGGTGTCGACCGCGCAGTCATCACCGTCGAGAAGGCGTTGGAGACCTACGGCCCGCCCGTCTACGTCCGCAAGGAGATCGTGCACAACCGGCACGTCGTGGACACCCTGACCGAGCGCGGCGTGATCTTCGTGGAGGAGACCGACGAGGTGCCCGAGGGCGCGCTCGTGGTGTTCTCCGCGCACGGCGTGTCCCCGGCCGTCCACCAGGAGGCCGAGGAGCGCAAGCTCCGCACGATCGACGCCACCTGCCCGCTGGTGACGAAGGTGCACAAGGAGGTCAACCGCTTCGCGCGCGACGACTACGACATCCTGCTGATCGGCCACGAGGGCCACGAGGAGGTCGAGGGCACCGCCGGTGAGGCGCCCGATCGCGTGCAGCTGGTGGACAAGCCCGAGGACGTCGACAAGGTGCAGGTCCGCGACCCGAGCAAGGTCGTCTGGCTGTCGCAGACCACCCTCAGCGTCGACGAGACGATGGAGCGGGTGGACCAGCTCACCGAGAAGTACCCGACCCTGCAGGCCCCGCCCAGCGACGACATCTGCTACGCCACCTCCAACCGCCAGCAGGCGGTCAAGGTGATGGCCCCGCAGTGCGACCTGGTGATCGTGGTGGGCTCGCAGAACTCCTCGAACTCCAAGCGGCTGGTCGAGGTCGCGCTGCAGGCCGGAGCGTCGGACTCGCACCTGATCGACTACGCGTCGCAGATCGACGACGCTTGGCTGGACGGGGTGACCACGGTCGGCGTCACCAGCGGCGCGTCCGTCCCGGACGTGCTGGTGCTGCAGGTCCTGGACCACCTCGCCGAGCGCGGCTGGGGCGACGTCGAAGAGGTCACGACCGCCAACGAGAAGGTCACCTTCGCGCTGCCCCGCGAGCTCCGCAAGGACCTCGACGAGAACAAGGACAACCCCCGGAGCGTCCGCTGAGCTGACCTCACGCGAAAAAGCCGCCCGGCTCCGAGTTCCTGGAGCCGGGCGGCTTTTTCGCGTCTCTACGGGCCGGGACGCCGGGGGCGGCCCCCCGGTGGCGGTTCCGGCGGGCGCGGGCGTCCTGGGCCGCCCTGGCGGGGCGGGCGGGGTCCTCCCGCGCGCGGGTCGTTGGGGCGAGGACGTCCGGGCACGTCGCCGCGGCGCGGGGCGTCGCCCTTCGGGCGTCCCTGGGTCTCGCGCGGCCCGGTGCCCCGGGGCTGCCGGGGCTCGGCGCGGCGGTCGCCACCGCGGCCCTCGTCGCGGGGTTTGCGCTGGTCGCCGCGGGGTTTGCGGTCTCGATCCGAGGCCGGGCGCTTGCGCGGTGCCTCGTCCCGCGCGGACTTCTTGGGCGGCGGAACGGGTCTGGCCTTCTTCGTCTTGGCGTCGGGGTCGACGCCGAGGTCGAAGTCGTCGTCGGTCTCGACCTTCTGCGTGACGAACATCCGGAGCAGCCCGATGCCGAGCGCGACCGCGGTGGCCCCGGCCATGATCGGGAAGCTGGTGATCAACGGGCGCGCGACCGACAGCGCCTTGCCCATGATGCCCGCGCCCGACGTGCTCCCGGCTCCGGCGATCAGCACCAGCACGGGCATCACGATGCCGAGAACGAGCGGTGGCTGCACCATCGGACCGAACACGCTTCGCCGCTGCACCAGCAGCACCGCAGCCAGACAACCGAGGAAGAAGCAGGTCTTGAAGATGAATCCGGGCTGTTTCCAGATCAGGGTGTCCAGCACGGTGCCGATCGCGGTCGGGACGGCAGCCAGCAACACGGCGCCCCACAGCGGCACCCCGTTGGTGCTGAACGCGGAGCGCGCACCCCATTCGGGCGCGCCATTACCGGAAGTTGAAGCGCTCTGGCTCTCGCGGATCGCGGTCACAATCCCCAACGGTAACGGTCCAGTACCTCACCGCGAGAGCCCTCTCGGGGAACGGGCGCATTAGCCCACGTCGGGTGATGGTTTCGACACGACGCGGCGTGATCGTCACGTGATCTTCGTGCAGCCAAATGGATGCCGTATCCCTCGGTCGAGCATGTGAGCCTTGACACAGGGAGTCCGGCCATCTTAGCGTCCGAGCAATCGTTTTCTCGCCTGCGTGAGTGACGAGACGGGGGTCGGAATGAACACGGCGCCACCGCTGGTCGAGCTGACCGGCATCACCAAGCGTTACGGCGGTGTGCTCGCCTGCGATGCGGTTGACCTCACGGTTCGCGGCGGCGAGGTGCACGCTCTGCTCGGCGAGAACGGGGCGGGCAAGAGCACCCTGATGAAGGTCCTCTCCGGCGACATCACCGACCACGCAGGTGGGATCACCATCGAGGGTCACCCGGTCCAGTTCGGAAAACCCGCGGACGCCCAACACGCCGGGGTCGCGATGATCCACCAGGAGCTCGACCTCGTCCCGGCCCTGAGCGTCGCCGAGAACCTCCACCTGGGGCGCGAACCGCGCACCCGGCTGGGCACCGTGGACCGGCGCGCGATGTCCGAGCGCACCCGGGAGTTGTTGCGGCGCACCGGAATCGACCTCGACCCGAACCGGCCGGTCGGCGAACTGCGGGTCGGCGAGCAGCAGCTGGTCACCATCGCCCGCGCGCTGTCGCTGGACGCCAAGGTGCTGATCATGGACGAGCCGACCTCGGCACTGTCCACAACGGAGGTCGGCCGGCTCTTCGGCGTCATCGGCGAGCTGCGCCGCACCGGCACCGGCATCGTCTACATCTCGCACCGGATGGACGAGATCGGCCAGGTCGCCGACCGCGCCACCGTGCTGCGCAACGGCCGCAAGGTCGCCGAGTTCGACGCGCAGGCGATGACCGCCGAGGAAGCCGCCGAAGCGATGGTGGGCCGCACGGTGCAGACCCGCTTCCGCTCGCAGACCGTCGACATCGGCGAAGAACTGCTCAGCGTCAAGGGCTTCGTCGTCCACCCCCGCCGCGCGCGGGTCGGCAGGAGGGAACCCGACGGCATCGATCTGACCGTCCGCAGCGGCGAGATCGTCGGGCTGTGCGGACTGCTCGGAGCCGGGCGGACCGAACTGCTCGAATCGCTCTACGGCGCGGGCTCGTCCGGGACCTGGGAGGGGGAGGTCTCGCTCGACGGGAAGCCGGTGCGCCCGGCAGGGCCGAGGCAGGCGCTGCGCTCGGGGATCGCCTTCGTGCCGGAGGACCGGCGCAGCTCCGGGCTGGTGCTCGGGCACTCGGTCACCGCCAACACCGTGCTGTCGGTGCTGGACAGGCTGGGTGTCGCCGGAATGGTGCGCCGCAGGTCCGAACTCGACGCGACCCGGCGCAGCGTCGACCAGCTCAAGGTCAAGCTCGGCCAGATCTCCGACGCGGTCGGCACCCTCTCCGGCGGCAACCAGCAGAAGGTCGTCTTCGGGCGCATGCTGCTCACCGAGCCCCGACTGCTGCTGCTCGACGACCCGACGCGGGGCGTGGACATCGGCGCGAAGGCGGAGATCTACCAGTTGCTCTCGGACATCGCGGGTCGTGGCATCGGCGTGCTGCTGGCCTCCTCGGAACTCCCCGAGCTGGTGGGGGTGTGCCACCGGGTGGTCGTGCTGCGCGCCGGGCGCAGCGTCGCCGAGTTCGACACCGCTCATGCCGGGGAGGCCGACCTGCTGGCAGCCGCGATGGGCGATCGGAACGGGAATCCACCGGGGCCGGCGGTCGGCACCGGGCAGAGCACCGGGGGAGGTGCGAATTGAGCAATCAGACGGAGCAGCGGCCCGTGCCCGGAGACCTGCCCGCGCAGCGTTCCAAGCGGACCGACACCGTCGAGACCCTGTTCAAGTTCCAGAGTTTCTTCGGTCTGGTCGCGGTGTTCATCGCGGCGGTGATCTTCTCACCCCGCAACGACGGCCAGATCCTGTTCCTGAGCAGCGACAACCTGTTCAACATCGTGCGCGCGGTCTCCGAGATCGGGATCATCGCGATCGGGTTGACCTTCGTGATCCTCATCGGCGGCATCGACCTGTCGGTCGGGTCGGTGCTGGGGCTGGCGGCGGTCGGTTCCGCCGTGCTCATGGTCAACAGCGGCTACGGCGTGTGGGCCACGGTCGCCGTCGTGCTGCTGGCCGGAATCGTCTTCGGTTTCCTGCAGGGTGCCGCGGTCGCGCTGCTGGGGGTGCAGGCGTTCATCGTCACCCTGGCCGGATTGCAGATCGCGCGCGGGCTCGCGCGCATGTGGTCCGGCGGCGAGACCGTGCAGATCTCCTACGGCGACGGCCCGGGGCAGGCCCCGATGCTGTTCTCGCTGCTGGGGGAGCGGACCTTCGGCGGCGTGGTACCGATCCCGGCGCTGATCTTCGCCGCGGTGGCCGTGATCGCGATCCTGTTCCTGCGCTCCAGCGCCTACTCCCGGCACCTGTACGCGATCGGCGGAAACGAGAAGGCGGCTCGGCTTTCGGGCGTGCCGGTGAACCGGGTCAAGATCATCGCTTTCGTCATCGCGGGGTTCTGCGCCGCGCTGGCCGGCATCGTGCACGCCGGTCAGCTCAACGCGGGCAGCCCCAACGACGGAACCGCCTACGAGCTCGACGGAATCGCCGCGGTGGTCGTCGGCGGCACCAGCCTGGCCGGCGGCCGGGGTTCGGTGATCGGCACCATCGCCGGTGCTCTGCTGCTCGGCATCCTCAACAACATCCTGAGCCTGAACAGCGTCAACACCGATCTGCAACTGCTGATCAAGGGTCTGGTGATCGTCGCGGCGGCGGCGCTGCAGCGCCTGCGCCCCACGGCCTGAGGCAGATCTACCGAAGGGAGCACGATGCGCAAGACAACGAAGTCCTTGGTCGCAATCACGTGCGCCGCGGTCGCGTTCGCCGCCGCCGGTTGCGGGACGACCAGCGAGAACACCGGGCAGGTCCAGGCCCAGGACCCGACGAAGAACTGCCAGGGCGCCAACGGCAAGTACACGATCGGGATGAGCCAGGCGAACCTGGCCGAGCCCTACCGGGTGCGGATGGACGACGACATCCGCAAGGCCGCGGAGAAGGTCCCGCAGTTCGAGGAGGTGCAGTTCTCCGACGCCGCGAAGGACAACTCCAAGCAGGTCACCGACGTCGAGAACTTCATGACCAAGCAGGTCGACCTGCTGATGATCTCGCCGAACGAGGCGGCACCGCTGACCGACGTGGTGCGCAAGGCCTACAACCAGGGCATCCCGGTCGTGGTGCTGGACCGCAAGGTCGACGGCGACGCGTACACGACCTACATCGGCGCGGACAACGTCGCCATCGGCAAGCAGGCGGGCGAGTTCTTCAAGACCACGCTGCTGCCGCAGGGCGGCAAGATCGTGCAGATCAAGGGCCTGTCCGGCTCGACCCCGGCCGCTGAGCGGGAAGAGGGCTTCAAGCAGGGCATCGCGGGCTCCAAGATCGAGGTCGTGGCCACCGCCGACGGCGAGTGGGAGCGCTCGGTCGGGCAGCAGAAGATGGACGCGCTGCTCAAGGCCAACCCGGACATCAAGGCCGTGTACTCGCAGAACGATCCGATGGCCGAGGGCGCCTGGCTGGCCGCGCAGGCCGCCAACCGCCCGGACCTGAAGTTCGTGGGCATCGACGGCCTGCCGATCCCCTCCGGCGGCATCAAGGCGGTGGAGGAGGGCCGGCTGCAGGCCACGAACCTCTACCCGACGGGTGGCGCGGAGGCGGTCGAGGCGGCCAAGAAGATCTTGGTCGACTGCCAGCAGGTGCCCAAGACCCAGACCCTGGGAACCGAACTGATCACGAAGGACAACGCGGCCGAGGTGTACGGCCGACTCAACCAGGGTTAGAGCCCGAAGCGGACGCGAAATTTTTCGGGTTTTAGGAGTAGGTGCGGAAAGGGCCGCGCCATGCAGGGCCGAAAACAGGCCGCAGCGCTCGTTTCGAGTGCTGCGGCCTTTTCGCGCCGCGGAATCCGGACCACTGGTTCGATACACCGAATTCCACTGCCCGGCAACAGAAACACCTGGTTGGCGGCTGTCGTGAGTACGACACACCAGAGACCATCTTATTGAGTGAATTCGCGTATCGATGACTATTCCGTGCCTGTTGTTTGGTTGCCGTCCGGGAGGCCATTTCTTACGCTGCGCTAGATCGCGCTTTGAGATCTTGCCGGGTCCGAGTCGGTTGGAAACCACTGAGTTAGAGCGCATCACGATTCACCGGAACCGGAATCAGCGGCAGAACTGTCTGCGGTGGACAGCGCTGTCCGCATGGGGAGGGCGAGCACGATGACAGAACGCTCCGCACCGTCGCGATGCGACGCCCGCCGGCGGGCCCGCCGGCTTGCCGCCTACCTGGGTGTCTTCTCGCTCGCCGCTGCCGCGGTGATCGCCGACGCCGGGTTCGCGAGCGTCCGAGCCCACGCCCAACAACCTGCGCCGCCGAGCAAGGGCCAGGTCGGCTGGGACTCCTACCGAGACCTCGACGGGATGCCGCGGCTGCGCGGCGCCGAGCAGTCCATGCAGTTCTCCAGCTACGACCGGTCCGGCGGCAACGACGACGGATTCGAGGGCACCTACTCCTGCCTGCGCGAATCGGCGCAGGGATGCGTGATCGCCGAGCACACCGGGCCGGGTGAGATCTCCGGCCTGTGGAGCACCCGCGAGCCGATGGGCGACGTGACGGCCACCGGCAACCTCGTCGTCGAGCTCGACGGCCGCACGGTGCTCGACGCGCCGTTCGCCGACGTGGTCAGCGGCAAGATCGGAGCGCCGTTCGTGTGGCCGCTGGTGGGCAACGCCGACGACGCGGCAGGCGGTGTGGTCAGCAAGGTGCCGATGCCGTTCCGCGAATCGATGCGCGTGACCGTGCGCAACAACCCGAACTTCTACCACGTGAACTACCGGACCTTCCCCGACGCGGAAGGCGTGGAGACCTTCGATCCCTCGGACCCGGCCACCGACGTGCTGACGAAGATGCAGGGCTTCGGCGTGGCCGACCCGAAGAACGCCACCGCCGGAACGCCGGTGCGCAGCGACTTCGGTCTGGCACCCGGCGGTGCGCACACCGTCGCCGAGGTGAGCGGACCGGCGCGGATCAACCAGCTGCGGGTGCGCTTGCCGCAGGTGGTGGCGGCGCCTCAGGTCGTCGACGACGGCATGGCCTTCGGGCAGGGCGGCGGCAGCCGGTTCCGGATGCGCGTGGACCCGAACAACGAGGGCGTCCGCGTGATCCGGCGGTTCGACCCGCAGGTCGCCGACCAGGCCGCGAGCATGGCCGTCAACGGCGAGGTGGTGGGCGAGTGGCGCAGCGGTGCGGCCGCTCCCGGCCAGTGGGGCGTGCAGTCGATCGACGTGCCCGCGGACGTCACCGCCGGGGAGTCCTCGATCGAGGTCGACAACCGGTTCGTCTCGTCCTCGTTGGACGTCAACGAGTTCCGCTACGACGTGCAGAGCCTGGTCAACGGCGAGTGGGTGCGCACCGACGTGCTCGACCTCGGCCCCGGTCACCCGGGCGAGGAGAGCGCGCACGACTACCAGATCGACAACCCGGTCTTCGAGCGCTCGCAGCTGTTCGGCCGGTACACGACCCCGCCCGAGCAGGTCGCGGCCTCCGACGAGGTGCTGTCCTCCGCGCGCCTGCGCATCACCTTCGACGGCGAGACCACTGTGGACGCGCCGATCGGCGAGTTCTTCGGCACCGGACTCGGCGAGTACGACGTGCGCACCATGATGAGTTCGGTCGATCCCGGGCAGGACGGCTGGTACACGGCGTGGTGGCCGATGCCGTTCAACGAGAGCGCCAAGGTCGAGATCGTCAACGCCGGCGGGATCCCGATCGAGGGGGCCGCGGCCGAGGTCGTCACCGGGCCCGGCGGCGTCGACGAGGGCAGCGGCCACTTCCACGCCACGCACAAGCGCGGCGCCACGACTCCCGGGCAGGACTGGAACTTCCTCGACCCCGGTGGGGCGGGCACGTTCTACGGGGTCACCCACACCATGCGCGGCCAGATCCCGCTCAACGAGACCAAGGACAGCGTGCTGCCGCACTCCACAAGGCAGACGGCGTCCAACCCGCGCAACTACCTGGAGGGCGACGAGCGGTTCTACGTGGACGGAGCCCAGGAACCCGCGTGGCACGGGACCGGGAGCGAGGACTTCTACGAGTCGGGCTGGTACTTCCGGTTCGGCACGACGTTCTCGATGCCGCAGGCGGGCAACCCCGGACACGAGGTGAACCAGGACGGCTGCCAGTTCGACTGCACCGGCGCCTACCGCTTGATGGTGGGTGACGCGGTGTCCTTCCGGAACGGGCTGGTCGCGGGCATCGAGCACGGCCCGGCCAACGACGAACCGGGCGACTACAGCTCCACGGCCTACTGGTACGGGGCTCCGGCCGGGCGCAGCCTGCCGACGGGCCCGCCGCCACCGGAGGTCCCGCCGGCCCTCCCGCCGGAGCCACCGGCCTCGAGCCAGCCCCCGTCGCAGCCGGTCCCGACGGCCCCGCAGGACCCGGGCGAACCGACCTCCGCGGAACCAACGCCCACGGACTCGACGCCCGCGGAACCAACGCCCACGGACTCGGCACCACCGGAGCCGGGCACGAGCGAGCCGTCGACCAGCGAGAACGACGGTCTCCTGCCGAGCTCGAACTGATCATCGGCGAGATCGGTACCCGGATCCCAGACCCGGGTACCGATCTCCGGTCGGTTCGGAGCAGAACCGACCGTCAGCGGGAGGAGCTGCCGCGCACCACGAGGTGGGCGGACAGGGTCGTGGTGGAGGTTTCCTCGCGGTCGCCCGAGATGCGGTCGAGCAGGAGGCGGGCGGCCAGCGCGCCGATGTCGTAGGCGGGCTGGGCGACGACCGACAGCGGAGGGTCGAGCAGCGTGGTCCAGGGGGCGTCGTCGAAGGCGACGACTCCGACGTCGCGGCCCGGCTTGAGCTTCAGCGCCGCTAAGGCTTCCAGCACGCCGACGGCCATCGCGCTGTTGCCGACCAGCAGCGCGTCCGGCGGGTCGTTCTGCCTGAGCAGCGCGTGCGCGGCCTGCTGCGCGCCGTCGGCCTTGAAGTTCGACCGCCGCACCAGCGAGGTGGAGCCGGGCAGCTTCGCCGCGCGCAGCCCGTCGCGGTAGCCGGCCAGCCGGTCGTCGGCCGTGGGCACGCCGCTGGGGCCGGTCAGGCAGCCGATGCGGCCGTAGCCCTGCCCGGCCAGGTGCAGCGTCGCGTGCTTGGCCGCCAGCCGGTTGTCGACCAGCACCGTGTCGCTCGCGCGGTCCGGAAGCGGTCGGTCCACCGCCACCACCGGCGTGCTGTGCCTGGCCAGCAGCTCGGCCGTGCCCGGACTGCCGGTGGGCGAGAGCAGCACCCCGGCCACGCGCTCCTGCAGCGCGACGTCGACGTACTCGCGCTCCTTCTCCGGGGTGTCGTCGGAGTTGCACAGCACCAGCGAGTAGCCGGCCTCGTGCGCGACGTCCTCGACGCCTCGCGCGATCGCGGTGAAGAACGGGTTCTCCACGTCGGAGATGATCAACGCGAGCACCGCGGTTTCCTGTTTCCGCAGGTTGCGGGCGGGTCCGTTGGGTCGGTACCCGAGCTCTTCGGCTGCGGCGAGCACCCTCCCGGCGAGCTCCGGATCGACCGTCTCCTTGCCGTTGAGCGCCCGGGAGACGGTGGCCGTGGACACTCCCGCGCGGGTCGCCACGTCGCTGATCGTCGCCACGACTTCCTCCCTCACCGCTGGGCGAGTGACGGTGCGCCACCCGCCTTGACAGCCCGTATTAGGCCAGAATAGCGTCCGAGAAAACGATTGCTCGCGCTGGTTCGCAAGGTCTTCCAGGTGATTCGGCCGAGCATCTGCGCACCGCCGGTTCAGCAGCAGTCAACGCCGTCTGTGAAGCGAACTTGGAGGAACTTGTGGCTCGCATCGGTGTCGTCAGCATCTCGGACGGGCGTGGTCACGTGCACGCCCGCAACGCCGAGTTCATCCAGTCCAAACAGGACGCTCTGGTCGCCTCGCTGCGCGCGGCCGGCCACGAGGTCGTCGTCGGCGGCGATCTGGTCGCCACCAACTCCCTGGCCGTCTCCGTCGCCCGCGAGGTCGCGGCGGCCGACGTGGACGTCACCGTCTTCTACTACGCGGTCTGGTCGTTCCCGCACTTCACGATGCTGGCCGCGGACGCCACCCGCAGCCCGCTGGTGCTGGTGGCCAGCACCGACCCCACCGAGCCCGGCCTGGTCGGGATGCTCGCCGCGGGTGGCGCGCTGGACCAGATCGGCCGCAAGCACACCCGCGCCTGGGGAGCCCCCGACGACGCCGACCTGGCCGCCAAGATCGGCGTGCACGCGCAGGCATCGGCCGCGGTGAGCTCGCTGCACGGCTCCACCTTCGGCCGCTTCGGCGGGCGTCCGATGGGCATGAACACCGCCGTCGCCAACACCGACCAGTGGATGCGCAAGTTCGGCGTCGACGTCGAGGAGATCGACCAGTACGAGCTCGTGCTGCGCGCCGAGCAGGCCGACGGCGCCGAAGCGAAGAAGGCCCGCGAGTGGATCGAGCAGCACGCGGCCGGGGTGCACTACGACGGCGACAAGCTGACCCCTGAGCTGCTCGAACGCCAGATCCGCTCCTACCTGGCGATCCGGGACATCATCGACGAGCGCGCCCTGGACTTCTCCGGGATCAAGGCGCAGCCCGAGCTGACCGAGAACTTCGCGACGATGGACGTCACCGAGGCGTTCCTCAACGACCCCTACGACTGGAACGGCCCCAAGCAGCCGCACGTGTGCGCCACCGAGGCCGACATGGACGGCGCCCTGACGATGCAGCTGTTCAAGGCCATCTCCGGCACTCCCGTGCTGTTCGCCGACGTCCGGCACTACCACGCCGACCGCGACATCTGGGACCTGTGCAACTCCGGCCAGCACGCCACCTGGTACGCCGCGCGCAGCGACGACCCGGCCGAGAACCTGTCGAAGGTCAACTTCTACCCGGAGGTGTTCTTCTTCCCCGCGGGCGGCGCCTCGGTGCAGCACATCGCGGCCCCGGGAGAGATGACGCTCGGCCGTCTGACCAGGGAGAACGGCGAGTACCGGCTCCAGCTGATGCTCGGCGAGTTCGAGAACTACGACGAGGCGACGAACAAGATCCTCGTCGACCAGTCCACACCGGAGTGGCCGCACGCGTTCGCGCGGCTGGACGCGCCGGGCGAGGTGTTCCTGTCGAAGTTCGGGGCGAACCACATCCACGCGGTGCCCGGTGATCACCGGGCCGCGCTGCGGGCCGTGGCCGAACAGCTGGACATCCGCCTGGACGAGTGGAGCCGGGGGTCGGGGTCGTGAGTGCTGAAGCCGGTGCGGGCCGGCTTCAGCACTCACAGGCGGTCCTGCTCGGCATCGACATCGGCACCTCCAGCTCGAAGGGGGTGCTGGTCGACGCCACGGGCAAGATCGTCGCGCGTGCGAGCCGACCGCACCAGACCTCGCACCCGCACCCCGGCTGGGTGGAGCACGACGCGGAATCGGTGTGGTGGGCGGACTTCCTGGAGCTGACCAGGGAACTGCTGCCCGCCGCCGAGGGCTACGAGCTCGCCGGGCTGGGCGTCAGCGGCATCGGACCGGTGCTGCTGCCCGCTGACGGCAGCGGAAAACCGCTGCGCCCGGCGATCCTCTACGGCGTCGACACCCGCGCCACCGACGAGATCGACGAGCTCACCGCCGAACTCGGCGCCGACGAGATCCTGCGGCGCGGTGGTTCGGCGCTGTCCAGCCAGGCCGTGGGGCCGAAGATCCGGTGGCTGGCCGAGCACGAGCCGGAGGTCTACCGGCGCACCGAGATGCTGCTGATGTGCAGCTCGTACCTGGTGCACCGGCTGACCGGGCGGTACGTGCTCGACCACCACTCGGCCAGCCAGTGCGACCCGATCTACGACCTGCGTGCGCGGGACTGGTCCGCGGACTGGGCCGCCCGTGTCGCACCGGACCTGCCGCTGCCGGAACTGGCCTGGCCGACCGAGGTCGTCGGCCGCGTCGGGGCGGAGGCCTCGGCCGAAACCGGTCTGCCGGAAGGACTTCCGGTCACCGCGGGCACGGTGGACGCCTGGGCCGAGGCGACCAGCGTCGGCGTGCGCGCTCCGGGTGACGTGATGCTGATGTACGGGACCACGATGTTCTTCGTCGAGGTCCTCGACGAGGTCACGCCCCACCCGGCGCTGTGGGGCACCTGCGGAGCCTTCCCCGACACCTACACGCTGGCCGCCGGCATGGCGACCTCCGGTGCGGTCACCGACTGGCTGCGCGTGCTCGTCGACGGCGACTTCGCGCAGCTCGTCTCGGAGGCCGCGACGGTCCCGGCGGGCTCGCGAGGCCTGCTGCTGCTGCCGTACTTCGCCGGGGAGCGCACGCCGATCTTCGACCCGTCGGCGCGTGGCGTGCTCGCCGGACTGACCTTGGAGCACGGTCGTGCCGAGCTGTACCGGGCGGCGTTGGAGGGGATCTCCTTCGGCGTCCGGCACAACCTGGAGGCGATGGGGCAGGCGGGTGGTTCCGCGCGGCGGCTGGTCGCGGTCGGCGGTGGCACGCAGGGCGGGTTGTGGACGCAGATCGTCTCCGACATCACCGGCAAGGAGCAGCAGATCCCCGCCGAGACCGTCGGGGCCGCCTACGGGAACGCCCTGCTGGCCGGTGTCGGTACCGGCACGGCGGTGGACCCGGACGCCTGGAACCCGATCGTGGACACCGTTCGGCCCAACCCGGACAACACCGAGCGCTACGAGAACTACTACCGCCACTACCGCGACCTGTACGACTCAACGACCCGAATCGCCCACTTCCTGGCCGCAGAACAACACGCAGCCGACCAACACCCCTGACCCGTGCCGACCGTCCTCCAGATCCCCCACGAGCTCTCTGGCCCCGCGCCCTCGGTCCCAACAAGATCGCCAACCCCGCGCCCACGGTCCCTGCCCGGATTACCGCGGTAATCGGGGACCGGATTACCGCAGTAATCGGGGGTCTGATTACGGCGGTTTTCGGGGTTGGGGGTGTGCGGCGTGCGATCTTGTTAAGCTCACTCGTCTGGGTGATGCGGTGCGAGATCGTGGGAGGTCGCGGTGGCACGGCGTGTTCTCGCGGCCGGGTTGGCGCTGGTTGCGCTGGTGGTTGCCGGGTGTTCGCGGTCTGAAGCCGGTGTCGCGCCTGCCGCGCCGGTCCGGGACCTGGGTGCGCACCAGGTGTTCCGGCACCAGGTCTACGCCCAGCGCGACACCGGGGCGCTGCGCCTGGACCTGTACCTGCCGCCGCGCGCGGGGGTCGCGACACCGCTGGTCGTCTACGTGCACGGGGGCGGCTGGGACGCGGGCGTCCGCACCCTCGACGCCGATCCGTCCGCGCCGGAATCCTTAGCGGCGCAACGGCTTCTGGAGCGGGGCTACGCCGTGGCCACCGTGGACTACCGGCTGACCGGGGTCGCGCGGTCGCCCGCGCAGTTCGTCGACGTCGCCGATGCGGTGCGCTGGTTGCAGGAGAACTCCTCGCGGTGGGGGATCGACCGGAATCGGGTCGGCCTGTGGGGAGCCTCGGCCGGGGGACACCTGGTCGCGCAGCTCGGGGCGGTGGCCGGGGACCCGGCCAAGCCCGGTGGCGGCTTGACCGGAATCCGGGCGGTGGTCGACTGGTTCGGCCCCAGCGATCTCAGCGCCGAGGCGCAGCACGAACACCCGCAGCTGCAGGACTACGCGCGCCGCGCGATCACCGGGTTGCTCGGCTGCATGCCGGTCGACTGCCCCGACGTCGCCGACGCGGCCAGCCCGGGGCGCAACATCTCAGGCGACGAACCTCCGTTCCTGATCCAGCAGGGAACCGCGGACTCGCTGGTGCCGCTGGACCAGAGCCTCGACTTCGCCGCGGCGCTGCGCAGCCGCGGCGTCACCGCCGAAATGCACCCCTACCAGGGCCTCGACCACGGCTTCGGCAAAGGCCCGCAGACCGCGCTCATCGTCGACACCCTCGACGCCTTCGTGCGCACGCACGTGTAGCCCACGGGCGGTTTTGGTCCGGACTGACCGGGCAAGAAGGAAAACCGCTCGCTGCCCGGAGGACGCGGCGGCGAGCGACTCAGTTCTGGGTGACGTCGGCCCCGTTGAGAGAGGCGTCGTCCTCCCGGCGGATCTCGGCGATGTCGCCCGAACCCGCGGTCTCGGCGAGCGGCTGCACCGAGTTCCGGAACGTCTCCAGGGCGTCGAGCTCCCGGCGCCGGGCCGAGACGAAGCGCTGCAGGTGGGTGCTGGAGAGGTTGACCGCGTCCACCGCGTTGGAGGCCGCGCGCTGCGAACGGACCGCCTGGCTGCGGACCTGCTCGATGTCCTCGGCGAGGGTGCGTTCGGTCGAGGCGAACATCGCCGCCGAGGCCAGCACCGCGAAACCCGTGGGGCCGCACAGGAAGACCCGCTTGCCCAGCAGCCACGACAGCAGCTGCGGGTCGGTGTCCAGCGCCGCGACGACGGCGGCGTCGGAGGGCACGAACATGATCGAGCCGTAGATCGCGTCAGCCCAGCGCTGGTACCCCTTGCTCGCCAGCTCGGTGGCCCGGGAGCGGATGTTGCGCACGTGCACCCGCAGGGCGTCGGCGCGCTCCTCGGCGTTGTCGGTCTCCATCGCCTCCGCCCACACCGCGAGGCTGGCCTTGGAGTCCACCGGCACCTGTCGGCCGCCGCCGACTTCGAGCACCATGTCCGGGCGTGCCGCGCCGCCGCCCGCCAGGTCGGTCTGCAGCGTGAAGTGGATGCCCTCCCGCAGTCCCAGCGACCGCGCGGTCTCCACCAGGACTTGTTCGCCCAGCTCGCCGCGGCCGGTGATGGAGGCGAACGCGACCTCGTAGCGGCGCAGCGCGGCTTGCTGCGCGGTGCTGCGGGCCCGTTCGGCTTCGACCATCCGCATCGCCTCGTCGGCACGGCGCGCGCTGTCGCTGTAGAGCCGCCAGATCAGCAACAACGCCGCCGCGACCAGCAGGATCAGCACGACGACGAACCCGACCAGCACCCCAGTTCCCACACGACCTCCATCCGTGAGACGTTCCCCGCATCATCCAAGACGCCTCCGACAAGATCACCCGAGGCGCGCAGGCCATTCGAATTTCGCGCGAAATTCGAGCCCGAGCTTTGGCCTTCCAATTTCGCGCGAAATTCGAATGGCTCACCCTGACGGGTGGGATCTGATCGCGTCTGGTGAACATCGGATCACGCTGCGGTGCGACACGCCGAAGTGGCCTGGGGGGTCGAGCGGCGTTGATCGCGGCGCCGCTAGCTTGGGTGCCATGCGGGTACTGCACACCTCGGACTGGCACGTGGGCCGGACTTTCCACGGCCGTGACCTGCTCGAAGATCAAGAAGCCGTGCTCGGCGGACTGGCCGAGCTGGTGACCGAGGAGCAGGTCGACGTCGTGGTGGTCGCCGGTGATCTCTACGACCGGGCGGTGCCCTCCGGCGAGGCGGTGCAGACGTGCGTGCGCGTGCTCTCGCGCCTGCGCGAGACCGGCGCGCAGCTGGTGATCACCTCCGGCAACCACGATTCCGCGCCCCGGGTCGGCGCGTTCGCCGAGTTCGCCGCCGCGGGCGGCCTGCACCTGCGCACCCGCATCGACCGGCTGCACGAGCCGGTGCTGATCGACGACGAGCACGGCCCGGTCGCCTTCTACGGCATCCCGTACCTCGAACCCGACCCCGCCAAGCACGCGCTGAAGGCCAGCGCCGACGCGCCCGGCGCGAGCTCCGAGATCGAAAGCCGCGGCCACACCGCGGTTCTCACCGAGGCGATGAACCGCATCCGCGCCGACCTCGGCGACCGTCCACAGGGGACTCGCTCGGTGGTGCTGGCGCACGCCTTCGTCACCGGTGGCGAGGGCAGCGAGTCCGAGCGCACCATCGCCGTCGGCGGCGTCGAGCAGGTGCCGGGCTCGGTGTTCGACGGCGTCGACTACGTCGCGCTCGGCCACCTGCACGGTCCGCAGACCCTCGCCGAGCACGTGCGCTACTCGGGCAGCCCGCTGGCCTACTCGTTCTCCGAGGCCAGGCACCACAAGTCGGTGTGGCTGGTCGACCTCGGCGCCGACGGGCTCACCGAGGTGCGACGCCGGGAGCTGCCGGTCCCGCGCCGGTTGGCCACCGTCGAAGGCGAGCTCGACGACCTGCTGGCCGACCCGGAGCACGCCGAGATCGAGGACTGCTACGTCTCGGCGACGCTGACCGACGAGGTCCGCCCGCTGGAAGCCATGCGCCGCCTGCAAGAACGCTTCCCGTACGCGGTGCACCTCGAGTGGCGACCGGCGGCGGGCAAGGCCACCGCGCCGCTGCGCTACGCCGAGATCGTCCGGGGCCGCGACGACAACTCGCTGGCCGCCCGGTTCGTCGAGGACTGCCGGGGAGCAGAACCCAACTCTTCCGAGCGCGCGCTGCTCGACCAGGCGCTGCACGCGGTCACCAACGCCGAGGGGGCCGAATGAGGCTGCACAGCCTGGAAGTCACCGCCTTCGGCCCGTACCGCGATCATCAGGTCGTGGACTTCGACCAGCTCGGCGCCGACGGGCTGTTCCTGCTGCACGGCGACACCGGCGCGGGCAAGACCACGCTGCTCGACGCCATCGCCTTCGCCCTCTACGGCGCCGTGCCGGGCGCGCGCAACGACGCCAAGCGGCTGCGCTGCGACACCGCCGCCGACGAGGTCAACACCAGCGTCGTGCTGGAGCTGACGATCCAGGGCCAGCGGTTGCGGCTGGAACGCAGCCCGGAGTACCAGCGCCCGAAGAAGCGCGGCGAGGGCTACACGACCCAGCAGGCGAAGGCGTCGCTGATCTGGATCGGCGGGACGCCGGACGCGCAGCCGCCGGAGGGCCTGACCCGCATCGACGAGGTCGGCCGCACGGTGCAGCGGCTGCTCGGCATGAGCGTCGAGCAGTTCTTCCAGGTCGTGATGCTGCCGCAGGGCGAGTTCGCGAAGTTCCTGCGCGCCGACACCGGTGAACGCGAGAAGCTGCTGGAGCGGCTGTTCGGCACCGAGCGGTTCGGCCAGGTCGAGAACTGGTTCACCGAGCGCCGCCGCGAGCGCCGCCGCGAGGTCGAAGCGCAGTCGCAGCAGGTCCGCGAGCTCAACGCCCGCATCTCGCAGGTGTCCGGCGCTCCGCAGACCTCCGAGGTGGGCGACGAGAACTGGCTGGAGGACATCGAGAAGCAGGCCCTGCGCGACCTGGAGAACACCGGCGCCGAGCACACCCGGCTCCGCCGCGAACGCGACCAGGCCGAAGCGGCGTTGACCGAGCGCCGCGAGCTCGCGGAGAAGGTCCGCCGCGTCCGCCAGGCCAACGCCACGCTCGCCGAGATCGACGCCAAGCAGGCCGAGCACGACGCCTGGCGGGCCGAGCGCGCCGCCGCCATCCGCGCGGTCCCGGTGATCTCCTCGCGCCGTGCCGCCGACCGAGCCGAGCAGGAGCGCGACCGAGCGCACGCCGAGGTCACCACCTGGGCCGCCCGCTGCGAGGTCGACCCCGCGAAGCCGCTCGACGAGCTGCGCACCCGCGCGGGCGCCGAGCGCGAGCGGGCCGGCGCCTTGGCGCAGCTGATTCCCGAAGCGCAGCAACAGGAATCCGACCAGCGCAAGCTCGCCGAACTCGCCGCCGCGATCACGGCGGACGAGAAGCGCGAGACCGAACTAGTCGGCCAGCGCGACGGTCTGCCCGACCGCATCACCGAGGCCCGCAAGCGCGTCGACGAGGCCAAGCACGCCGAAGTCCGCCTGGAAACCGTGCGCACCCGGGGCACCGAGGTCGCCTCCCTGCTGACCACCGCGCGCGAGATCCCCGCTGCGCAGCGGGAACTCGAATCGGCGAAGACCCGCGCGCAACAGGCCGTCGACGCCCACCAGCAGGCCCGCGACCGGCTGCAGGACCTGCGTTCGCGGCGCTTGGCGGGCATGGCCGCCGAACTCGCCACCCGGCTCGCCGACGGCGAACCGTGCCCGGTCTGCGGCTCGGCGGAGCACCCCGACCCGAAGCGCCCGGTCGACGACCAGGTTCGCGCCGAGGACGAAGACGCCGCCCAGACCGCTGAGCAGCGAGCCCAGACCGATCGGGAACGCGCCACGACCGCCGCGCAGCAGGCCGAGCAGCAGCTCGCCAACCTGGGCGAACGCCTCGGTGAGCACACCGAGTCCGAGCTGGCCGACGAGCTGGAGCAGCTGCGCGCCGAGCAGAACCGGCTGAGCGAGACCGCCGCCGACATCGCCCGGCGCGAGGCCGAGCTGACCAAGCTGGAGTCGGCGACCGACGAGCTCGGCGATCAGATCTCCGCGCTGCGAACAAAGATCGCCGCGTCGCGCAGCGAGAACAGCACGCTCACCAAGGCTATCGAGGAGCGCGAGGCCCGATTGCGCGACGGGCGAGGCGATTTCGACAGCATCGCCGACCGCCGCGCGCACCTGCTCGACGTCGCCGACAGGCTGGAACGGCTCATCGCCGCCCGCACGGCCCGCGACGACGCCGAGCTGCGCCTCGCCGAAGCACGCACCGCGCTCGCCGAAGCCGCCACCGCAGCGGATTTCGCGAACGTCGACGAAGCCCTGGCCGCCGAGCGCGACGACCGGCGCCTCGCCGAACTGGACGAGTCGCTGGCCGAGGTCGACCGCCGGGCCGCAGGCGCGCGGGAGGCGCTCGCCAGCGCCGAGCTGTTCGGCGTGGACCCGGACACCGAGGTCGGCCTGGAGCGGGCGTCGGAAGCGGCGACCGTGGCCCGCGAAGCCGCCGAGCGCGCGGCGGCGCTGGCCCACCGATCCGAGCAGCGGCACGCCGAGCTCGCCGACCTCGGCGGACGGCTCCGCTCGGCGTGGGCGCAGCTGGGGCCGGCGATGGCCGAGCACGCCGAGCTGGAGGCCCTGTCGGACGTGGTCAACGGGCGCGGCCAGAACGCGCGCAAGATGTCGCTGCGCGCCTACGTCCTGGCGGCCCGGTTGGAGGAGGTCGCGGTCGCCGCGACCCGCCGCCTGCAGCGGATGAGCGACGGCCGCTACTCGTTCGTGCACTCCGACGCGGCCGGTGCTCGCGGCACGCGCGGCGGCCTGGGCCTGGACGTCCTCGACGACTACTCGGGCAAGATCCGTCCGGCCAAGACCCTCTCCGGCGGCGAATCGTTCCTGGCCTCGCTGTCACTGGCGCTGGGCCTGGCCGACGTCGTCGCGGCCGAGACCGGTGGCGCGCTGCTGGACACGCTGTTCATCGACGAGGGGTTCGGCACGCTCGACGCGGACACGCTGGACCTGGTCATGGACACCCTCGACGAACTCCGCGCAGGTGGCAGGGTCGTCGGCCTCGTCTCCCACGTCGAGGAGATGCGCCAGCGCATCGCCGTTCGCCTCAGGGTCCGCAAGTCCCGCCACGGCTCAAGCCTGGAACTGTCGGCCAATGGTCAGGGCAGCGCTTGATCAGCGGTGCAGGTGGCGGAACCTCAGCGGCCCCCTGGAACCGGGCGCCACTCCTGATGTGTGCCAATGCACGGCGTCGCGGCGCCCGGCCCCGGAGAACCGCTGAGAACCCGCGGCGGTGCGAGCTGAGTCCCACACCTGAAGCAACGGCTACGCCGCATTTCAACAGTTCTCAGGAGTTGCGGCGCTCGTGTTCGAGTAGCCACTTCTTGCGGTCGGAGCCCCAGCGGAACTCGCCCACCGATCCGTCGCTGCGGACGATGCGGTGGCAGGGCACGAACAGCGCTGCGGCGTTGCGCGAGCACGCCGTCGCCGCGGCCCGGACCGCGCGGGGCTTTCCGGTGAGACCGGCGAATTCGGAGTAGCTGAAGAGCTTTCCGGGGGTGACGGTGCGCAGCACCTTCCACGCGTGCTGCAGGTAGGGGCCGGAGTGCTGGCTGACCGGGATGTCGTCGATGGCCTGCAGATCACCCTCGTGGTAGGCGGTGATCGCCTTGGTCACCGGGCCGAGGTCGTCGACCTGCACCAGCTCCTCGAACATCAGCGACGGCGCGACCTGCGGCAGCAGGTCATCGGTCCAGGCCGTCCAGCCGGAGGCGAGCACGACGCCGTCGGTGTCGACCACCGCGCAGAACGGTCCCGCCGGAGTTTCCACAGTGGACCACTTGATCACGATTTCTCCCAGTTTTCGTAGGATTTCTGCCGTGTCGCGGGGCCGTTGGCCGCGGCCTCCCACAGCAGCACACCGGCGTAGGAGCGCCACGGGCTCCAACGCCTGGCGTGCGCGGACAGATCGGCGGGTTCTTCGGGGATTCCTAGCAGCCCCGCACCCCGCTTCAGGGCCAGATCGCCGGAAAGAAGCACATCGGGGGTCCCGAGCACCCGCATCACCACGTAGCTCGACGTCCACGGCCCCACGCCCCGGATGCGCTCCAGGTCTTCGCGCAGTTCCGCCTCGTCGCGCCCGGGGTGCAGCGCGAGCCTCCCCTCGGCGACGGCGGCGGCCACGTCCCGCACGGTTTCCGCACGTCGCCGGGGGCCCGGCAGTGCTGCGGCCGCGTGCTCTGCGAGCACCTCGGCGGTGGGGAACAGCCTGGTCACCCCGCCTTCGGGGTGCGGCAGCTCATCGCCGAGTTCGGTGACGAGCCGTTCAGTGGTCGAGCGCGCGGCGGCGACCGAGATCTGCTGGCCGATCACCGCCCGCACCACGATCTCCAGCCCGTCCACCGCCCCGGGTACGCGGATCCCGGGGGAGCGTTGGAGGGATTCCCGCAGCAGCGGGTCGGTGCCGAGCACCTCGCCGATCGCGACCGGGTCGGCGTCGAGGTCCAGCAACCGGCGCAGCCTGGCCACCGCGCTGCCCAGATCCCGCAGGTCGGACAGCCGCAGGGTGCAGGCGACGTGCTTGTCGGCCGCGCGCAGCGTCGCGATGCCGGTGCCGTGCGGGAGTCGCAGCGACCGGGAGTAGCAGCCGTCACCGGACTCCTCCATCCCGGTCAGCGCCCGGCGGGCCAGGAACCGCAGCACACCGGCGATGTCGCACGGCGCGCGGAACGGCAGCCGCAGCCGCACGGTCCCCGCCCCGCTGGGCGCACCGCGCTTCTGCCCGCGCAGTTCGGTGGGCGTGCGGCCGAAGATCTCCCGCATCGTGTCGTTGAACTGCCGCAGGCTCGCGAAGCCGGCCGCGAACGCGACGTCGCTGAACGAGATGTCGGTCGTCTCGATCAGCACCCGCGCCGAGTGCGCCCGGTTCGCCCGCGCCAGCCCCAGCGGGCCCGCGCCGAGCTCCGAGGTGAGCACCCTGGTCAGGTGCCGCTCGGAGTAGCCGAGCTTGTCGGCCAGCCCCTGCACCCCGCAGCGGTCGACGACTCCGTCGCTGATCAGCCGCATCGCGCGCCCGGCGAGGTCGGCACGCAGATCCCACTCGGGGGATCCGGGAACCGCGTCGGGCAGGCAGCGGCGGCACGCCCGGTACCCGGCGGCCTGCGCGGCGGCGGCGGTCGGGTAGAACTCGCTGTTGCTGCGCTTGGGCGTGCGAGCCGGGCAGGACGGCCGGCAGTAGATCCCGGTCGACCGCACGGCGTGGATGAAGCAGCCGTCGAACCGCGCGTCACGCGCGGCCACGGCCCTGAACGCTTCCTCTGTTTCCACCAGCACGACCTCGATGTTCCCAGCGCTGGGGAGCGGTTACTAGCGGGAATCGGACACGACGGGGACGACCGGGCCCGATGGTCCGGGAGCGGAACGCCTAAACTCCCAAGGCGTGAGTCTCACCCTCGGAATCGTCGGTCTGCCCAACGTCGGCAAGTCCACCATGTTCAACGCGCTGACCAGCAACGACGCGCTCGCGGCGAACTACCCGTTCGCCACCATCGAGCCCAACGTCGGCGTGGTGCCGTTGCCGGACGCCCGGCTGGACAAGCTGGCCGAGGTGTTCGGCTCCGCCAAGACGGTGCCCGCCACCGTCTCGTTCGTCGACATCGCGGGCCTGGTCAAGGGCGCCTCGGAGGGTCAGGGCCTGGGCAACAAGTTCCTCGCCAACATCCGCGAGGCCGACGCGATCTGCCAGGTCATCCGCGTCTTCGACGATCCCGACGTGGTGCACGTCGACGGCCGCGTCGACCCGTCCAGCGACATCGAGACGATCAACACCGAGCTGATCATCGCCGACATGCAGACGCTGGAGAAGGCGCTGCCGCGGATGGAGAAGGAAGCGCGGACGAACAAGGACAAGCGTCCCGCGCTGGAGGCCGTCAAGAAGGCGCAGACGATCCTGGAGGACGGCAAGACGCTGTTCGCCGCGGGCATCGGCAAGGACGACCCCGACCTGCGGGAACTCAACCTGCTGACGACCAAGCCCTTCCTGTACGTGTTCAACGCGGACGAGGGCGTGCTGTCCGAGGAGTCCAAGCAGAAGGAGCTGCGCGAGCTGGTCGCCCCGGCGGACGCGGTGTTCCTGGACGCCAAGGTCGAGGCGGAGCTCATGGAGCTCGACGAGGAGTCGCAGCGGGAGCTGCTGGAGTCCATCGGCCAGGAGGAGCCGGGCCTCAGCGCCCTGGCCCGCGCGGGCTTCCACACGCTCGGCCTGCAGACCTACCTCACGGCAGGCCCCAAGGAGGCCCGCGCCTGGACGATCCCGCAGGGCGCGACCGCCCCGCAGGCCGCAGGCGTGATCCACACCGACTTCGAGCGCGGCTTCATCAAGGCCGAGATCGTCTCCTACGACGACCTCATCGCCGCAGGCTCCATGGCCGACGCCAAGTCCGCGGGCAAGGTCCGCATGGAGGGCAAGGACTACATCATGGTCGACGGAGACGTCGTGGAGTTCCGCTTCAACGTCTGATCTGCCCTGGTCGCCTCGCTCTGGAGCGGGTGGTGATCGAGATCAGCGGCATCCCCCTATGGTGTGGGCATGGCTGAACGCGTCACCCGCCCCAAGCGGGGCTCCTGGATCGTCGGCGTGTGCGCTGGGGTCGCCGACGGACTAGGGCTGCCGAGGAGCTTGGTGCGACTCCTGTTCGTGCTGGCCGCCGGTGCCGGGGGCGCCGGCGTGATCGTCTACTTCCTGCTGTGGACGTTCACCAAGGCCGAATAGCCCGCCCCGGTCGGCCACCACACCGGACGCCTCGCTGCCAGGTCCGCGAACGAGGACCGAGCGCGTACGGCTTCTTCGGGGAGACGAACGTTCCCTTCCCGAATTGGACTTGAGCAGACCTTCGTCGCGGAGCGCGTTCTGATCCGCGCACTCCACGGCAGGCCCGGACCGACCCAGATCGGTTCGGGCCGTCATCCGCTTGACCAGTGAATTGACTGCTCTGACGCTGCTGCGTATAAAGTAGGTACGTACCTACAAGGTGGTGGTCTCGATGTCGACCATGAGCGCGCGTGAGTTCAACCAGGATGTCAGCGCGGCCAAGCGGGCTGCGGCGGAAGACGGGCCTTTGTTCATCACCGATCGCGGCGAATCCGCGTTCGTCCTGCTCACTGTCCAGGATTACGAGCGCTTGGCAGAGCAGCGCAGCGTTGCCGATTGGCTGCAGCTGGACGACGAGATCGAGTTCGAGCCGCCGCGCCTCGAATCGTTCCCCCGGGCGGCTGAACTGTGAGCTTCCTTCTCGACACCAATGTGATCAGCGAACTTCGCAAGAAACCCGGCGTGGTCGACTCGCGGGTCCTCGAGTGGGCGACGGCTCTCTCCTCAGGAGAGGCGTGCATCAGCGTCATCACCGTGATGGAGATCGAGCTCGGCATCGCGCGCGTGGAACGCCGTGACGCCGCGCAAGGGGCTGTTCTGCGCAACTGGCTGGAGAAGCAGGTCTTGGTCGGGTTCTCGGGGCGAGTGCTGCCCGTCGATGTGCCTGTCGCGCGCAGGGCGGCGTTGCTGCACGTCCCGGACCCGCGTCCCGAGCGCGATGCTTTCATCGCCGCGACTGCTGTCGTGCACGGATTGACGGTGGCCACTCGCAACGTCGCCGACTTCCAACCCACTGGGGTGGCTGCCGTAAACCCGTGGGAATCCTGAGCGGGGGCGGGCAGCGGTTCGTCGAGCGAGGCGGTTGCTCAGGCCGGATCGGTCCGGGCCTGCGTCGTGGGAGCGTCCGAGTGGCTGATCTTGGGGGAAACGCCTGTTTTCGTCCCTGAGTTGCCCTAGCCTCCTGCCGAGAACGGTGGTGTGCCATCGGTTTTGGCTGGACGGGGTGAGGGGCGTTGCCGGAGGGCGACAACAGCGAGCGGTCGGGATCGAGGGGTTCGGACACGCCCAGATGGGTCGCGAACATCGGAGCCGTTGGTTCGGTGGTCGCCCTCCTCGGGTTCCTGGGGTTCGCCAACATCGGGCAGCTGGGCAACGCGCTCGACGACGCCCTGGGTGGTAGCGCCTCCTCGTCCGCTGAGCCGTCGAGAGCCTCGGTGACCAGCGAGGACGACGAGCCGAGCTCCACCTACAGGCCGACGCGCACCTACACGACCGAGCCGACGAAGACCGCATCGCTGGACGACTCGGCGACCGACGAAACCCCGTTCACGACCGCTGCTCTGCTGCCCGACGACTTCGAGGACGATCGCGGCGTCGGCTACGCCCGCGTCGCGTCGGGGGTGCACGGCTGCACCGACGCCTCCCACATGTCCGACAACGTCCGGCGAGTGCTGAGCGGCTACGACTGCGACCTGACCGTCACCGGGAACTACCTGAAATCGGGCGACGTCTCGGAGGACGCCGACGTGCTCGTGTCGGTCCAGGTCATCCGCTTCGACGACATCTCGACGGCGAAGGCGGTCAAGGAGCGCATCGTCGCCGGAGGCTCGTGGGACTTCGGCATCTGGTGCCCGAACGAGGGGCGCGGGAGCGACGCCTGCGACGGCTACGAGCGGGCGCGGACCGAGAGCTACGTCAGCTACGACCACCGGTACGTGGTCCACGCCGTCGCCCTGTACGTGAACCTGAGCTCGTCTCCCGACGCGGAGACCGCCACCGACGCGGCGGCGGATGCGGCCGTCACCGAGATCGGCCCGGAGAACTACACCGGCGACTGAGCCGAGTCCATCGCCTACGACTTCTTCGGGACGACGAACGTCGCTCACCCGCACGTCCTCGCGGCTTGGTGGAGTCGGCGTCAACCCGTGGGGAGTCTGAGCGCGGACGTCAGCAGTTCGTCGAGGGAGACGGGTTTGCTGAGGTAGTAGCCCTGGACGTGGTCGCAACCGATGTCGCGGAGGAAGTCGAGCTGCTGTGCCGTCTCGACGCCTTCGGCCACGACGTCGAGGCCGATCGCGTGGGCCATGGTGATGATGCTGGTGACGATGACCTGGAGCTCCTCCGAATCGCTCAGGTCGGTGATGAAGGATCGGTCGATCTTGAGGGTGTCCAGCGGGAGCCGGCGGAGCTGGGCCAAGGACGAATAGCCGGTGCCGAAGTCGTCGATCGCCAGTGACACGCCCAACTCGCGCAAGGTTTCCAGCACGCGCGCTGCCGCGGCCGGGTCGTGCATGATCGCCTCCTCGGTGATCTCCAGGCACAAGGCGTGGGCGGGCAGACCCGAATCCGCGAGGGCGTGCTGCACGAGGCTCGGCAGGCGGGGGTCGTCGAGCTGGCGCGGCGAGAGGTTCGCGTTGAGCGTCAGGTCGAGTCGATGTCGCTCGCGCTCGGTGGCGAGTTCGCGGGTCGCCGAGCGCAGCATGTGCGCGCCGATGGAGTTGATCAGGTTGCTCTCCTCGGCCACCGGGATGAACTCGGCGGGTGAGATCGGGCCGTGGACCGGGTGGCGCCACCGCAGCAATCCCTCCGCGGCCACCGTGCGATCTGTGCGCAGATCGGCGACGGGCTGGTAGGCCACCCAGAGCTGGTTCCGTCCCGCGGCGTGGCGGAGGTCCTGCTCCAGGTCCATGTGCCGCTGCACGCGCTTGCGGAGCACCACGTCGAAGAAGGCGTGGCGCCCGCCACCCCGCGTCTTGGCCTGGTACATGGCCACGTCGGCATCGCGCAGGAGGTCTTCACCGGATCGGTCATCGCCGGGCAGGGCCACGACTATGCCGATGCTGCCGTTGACGTGCAGCGCTCTGCCCTGCATTCGGATCGGTTCGGTCAGGGCGTCGAGCAGGCGCGTGCAGCGCTCGGCGAGCGCGTGGTGATCGCTCTCGTCGTTGACGAGGACCACGAATTCGTCGCCGCCCAGTCGGCCGACCAGGCCGTTCGGGGGCGTCGCGCGCACCAGCCGCTGCCCGGCGTGGTCCAGGACGGCGTCGCCGACGCCATGCCCGAGCGAATCGTTGATGATCTTGAAGTTGTCCAGGTCGAGGAACAGCACGGCCATCGGCTGCTCCTGGTGTCGCGCCTGCTCCAGGTGTCGGAGCACCAGCGTGCGGTTGCCAGGCCGGTCAGCGGATCGTGGGTGGCCTCGTGCTCCAAGCGGTTCTGGGCGGCGCGCCTCTCGGTGATGTCGGTGAACGACACGACGACCTTGGAAGGCGTTCCCGTCGCGGTGTTCAACGAGCGAGAGGTGACCGCCAACCAGGCGATGCGGCCGTCCGTTCGTTCGAGGCGGACCACCTGGGAGTTCAACACGGGTACGCGACCCTCCAGCCGCAGCGCTGCCCCGGATTCGTCGAACAGGCGCCAGGAGGCGAGCACGGAACCGACGATCTCGGATTCGCGTGCGCCGAGCACGCGTCGAGCAGCCGGGTTGGCCGACTCGATGATGCCCGCGGAGCCGAGCACGACGACGCCTTCGTCGAGCGTGTCGACCACCGTCGCGAAGTCCTGCTCCGCCCGGTGCCGCTCCGCCTTCTCGTGGCGAGCCAGCTCCTGCTGCATCCGCGCGATGTGGCGGGTTTCGCTCAGGATGCGCGCGCGCATCGTCTCCACCGCACGCGCGACCGCGGTCAACTCGGGCGGGCCGGCCTCGTGGACGGGGCGGTCGAGGTCGCCCTCCGACACCTTGTTGACCTGCGACACGAGTGTGCGCAGCGGGCGGGTGAGCGAGTTGCGGAGCAGCAGGATCGCCGTCGCCCAGGAGATGAGGCCGACCAGGGCGAGCGCCAGCGTGAGCCAGTTCGCGGCCGTGCGCGCTGCCGCGGCTCGGGCTTCTTCCGCCGCTTCGATCGCGTCGACTCGGGTGCTCAGCTCCTTCAGCTCGCCCCGCAGCACGGCGGCGTGCTGCTGTTCGGACTCCTTCTCGGGAGTCGAGAGGTTGAGCGGACCCGGGCTGCGGCTTCGCGCGATCAGCGGCTCGACGGATTCGTGCCGCCATTCCTGCGCGGCCGCGTCGACCTGGCTCAGCAGGTCCTGCACCGCGGGGTCGTCGGCGAGTCGAAGCCCCACGGTGTCGTGGAACTGGGCGGCGTTGGCCTGGTCGGCTGCGTACGCCTGGAGGAAGGCCGGGTCATCGGTCAGCAGGAACGCCCGCACGCGGTTCTCCTGCTGGGCGTAGGTCGTGACCAGGTTGGCGGTGCCGTTCTGCGCGGGCACGACCTTGGTGATCAGTTTCGTCGTCGAGTCCTCGACCCGCTGTCGCAGGGCGAACATCCCGCCGGTGATCACCACGGTCACCACCATCAATGCCCCGACGAGTGCGTAGAGGCGTCCCAGCAGGGAAAACCGTCCTCGCCGTCGTGGACCCATCCCACGAGTATGCGAGACCGGCGCGCACCACACTGGCCAGGCGAAGCCGCAGGTCACCCCGTTGCCGAGCCGCTGGGAGAGGTGGCCACGCCGCTCCAGCGGTTCCGGGGGGGTGCTCCCCGAAGCGCCCCTGAACCCCTGGCCAGGCCCTCGCCGCACGGGGGATCACTGGCGGCCGTTCCCGCTGCTGCGGTGTGTTCTCCTAGGACGTGCTCGGAGCGCGGGAGGGGCGATGACGTCGAAGACGCAGTTGCGGAAAGCGGCCTTGGGGTTGCCCCAGGTGGAGGAGCGGAGCCACCTCGGAACGCTGTCGTTCTCGGTGCGGGGCAAGGGTTTCGCGTCGCTGACCGGAGAAGGCGTCGTTCAGGTGTGGCTCACCGACGAGGACGCCGAGGCGTTCCTGGCGAAGGTTCCGGGGGAGCAGTTGGCGCGGGCGGGCGAGCCGTTCGGGATCGCCGTGCCGCTGGCGGAGATCAACGGCAAGGACCTCAACGAGCTGATCCTCCTGGCCTGGAGTTGCCGCGCGCCCGAGAGCCTGGTCCGGGCACAGCAAGCTGATCCCGCCGACTCGGACCTGCCCACGTCGATCGGCCGTCCCGCGACGAGAGCCCTGCACGGCGCCGGAGTCACCACGCTCGCCCAGCTCACCACCTGGACCGACGAAGATCTCCTCGCACTCCACGGAGTGGGCCCGAAAGCCATCCGCATCCTCACCGAAACCCTCCACGAACACGGCCTCCGCTGAGCCCGTGAGCCCGGGCTCGGACTGCGGCGAAACCCTGGCCCTGCCCGCTCTGCTCCGTCCGGGTTGGGCGGAATTGGGGGAGGGCGCGGCGTACATCTACTCAGCGCGGGAACGTTCTTCACCTCTGCCGCAGCACCCCTGCTGACCTGCAACATCGTGGAACGACCGACGTTGGGGTGGGGAGCGGTGATGATCGAGGAGAACCGGAGGATCGGCAGGCCGATGTGCCGTTCGGCGAACTTCGCCGTGGTGCTGCGGGAAGCCCAGTGGGAGCTCGACCGGGTGGCCTTCCGGCTGCCCAGGGGCGAGGTCTCCCGGAGCGAACGACACAGGCTGGCCGACGTGCTGACCGAACTGGCCGACCACCTCCGCGACTACGACGGCTGACCGGCGGCCGGGTGAACCCGGGGCCTTTCGGGGTTCCGTCCCACCACGGGACTGCTAGCGTCGGACGGGTGAGTCCGGTACTCGTGATCGGCGCGGGCGTGCACGGCCTGACCTGCGGGGTCGTGCTGGCCGAAGCGGGTCGGCAAGTGCGGATCCGCACCGCTGAGCGGCCCCGCGAGACGACCTCGGCGGTCGCCGGGGCGATGTGGGGCCCGGCGCGGCTCAAACCACCGGAACGAGTGCTCTACTGGGCGACCCTGTCGCACGCCGAGTTCACCGCGCTGGCGCGCGACGAGGACTCCGGCGTGCACCTGGCCCCCGGCCGGATGGCGGCGCGTTTCGACCTCGGCGACGTCGTCCCGCCGGAAACCAAGCTGATCCCCGACCTGCATCGATGCGGCGAGCAGGAGCTGCCCGAGGGCTTCGTCTGGGGCTACCGGGGCACGGTCCCGCTGATCGACATGCCCCGCTACCTCGACTACCTCCTGGCCCGGTTCCAGGCGGCCGGTGGCGAGATCCTGCTGGCGTCCGTGCCGTCGCTGGCCGACGCCGCCGCCGAATCGGACATCGTCGTCAACTGCACCGGCGTCGGGGCGCACGAACTCGTCGGCGACCCCGGGGTGCACCCGGTGCTCGGCCAGCACGTCGTGGTGCGCAACCCCGGCATCGACGAGTACTTCATCGAGCTCAGCGAGGGCGGCGAGTTCACGTCGTGGATGCCGCACGGCGATCGGGTGGTGCTCGGCGGCATCGCCGTGGACCACGACTGGCGGCGGACACCGCGAGCCGAGGTCAGCGCGCGGATCCGTCGCCGCGTCGCCCAGCTCGAACCGCGGCTCGCCGACGCCGAGGTGCTGGAGGAGACCGTCGGGCTGCGGCCGGGCCGCGACTCGGTGCGGGTCGACGTCGAGCACTACGAGGGCGCCCGCATCATCCACGACTACGGCCACGCCGGCTGCGGCGTCGGCCTGTCCTGGGGCTGCGCCTTCGAAGTCGCTGACCTGGTCGAGGGCTAGGCGAGCCGTTCAGGCCTACCCGAACTGCTCCACGACGCTGTCGATCTCCTGCGCCAGCGACGTGTCGTTGCTCGTGATGCCGCCCTTGAAGTGCGTCGACAGGTAGAACGTCACCTTGTTGAAGCGGATGTCGATGTCGGGGTGGTGGTTCTCGTTCTCGGCGATCTCGGCGATGCGCATGACAGCCTGGATGGCCTGCGGAAACCCGGGGAAGTCGACCACGCGGACGATGTTGTCGCCGTCCCGGTGCCACTCCGGCAGGTGTTCCAGCGCCTCGGCGATCTGCGCGTCTGTGAGGAGTTCGGTCATGCCCTCATGGTGCCCGAGTGAGAGCGAATCGACCGCCTGCGACGTGCCCAGCCTGAGATCGAGCTGAGAATCCGGCCGATCACCGTGAGAAGGCGCTGAGACCGGATGCTCGCGGCGGGTGGCGGTCGGCATGCTGGTCACCATGTTGCCTCGGGTTCTGGTGGTCGACGACGAGCCGGGAGTGCGGACCGCGCTGCGCCGCGGGTTGTCCGCGGAAGGCATGGAGGTCAGCGTCGCCGCCGACGGCCCCGAAGCGCTGCGCCTGGCCATGACCGGCGCCTTCGACGTCGTGCTGCTCGACGTCATGCTGCCCGGCATGTCCGGTTACCGGGTGCTGGAGCGGATGCGCGAGCAGGACGTGACCACGCCGGTGCTGCTGATCTCGGCCAAGAGCGGCGAGGTCGACCAGGCCGACGGGCTCGATCTCGGAGCCGACGGCTACCTGGTCAAGCCCTTCTCCTTCCTGGTGCTCGTGGCTCAGGTGCGGGCGCTGCTGCGGCGGCGCGACAACGCGAGCCAGCAGGCGTGCCTGCGGGTCGGGGCGCTGGAGATCGACCGCAGCAACCGCGAGGTGCACTGGGACGGCCAACCCGTCACGCTCTCACCGCGCGAGTTCGGGCTGCTCGTCGCGCTCGCCAGCCACCCCGAGTCGGTGGTGCCCAAGGACGACCTGCTGCGCATGGTGTGGGGCGAGGAGCAGTTCGTCACCCGCAACGTCGTCGAGGTCTACGTCGGCTACCTGCGCCGCAAGCTCACCGCCGTGGGGGCCGGGGAGCTGGTGCAGACCGTGCGCGGGCAGGGCTACCGCGTGTGCGCCGAAGCATGATCAGGAGGCTGCGCGGCTGGTGGCAGCGCCGCACCATCCAGTTCCGCACGAGCGTCGTGGCCACCGTCGTCGCGTTGATCGGTCTCGGAGTGGTCGCGCACGCCGGGGCCGGGATCGTCAGCTGGCTGCTGATCGACTCCGTCGACGCGGACCTCAAGCGCATCGCGGGCGGCACCGCGAGCCACGTCGCCGCCGGTTCGCCCGTCGTCGGCCGGCCCGACGTGCGCGTGCTCGGCGAGAACGGGGAGCCGGTCGACGGCTTGCCCAGCGCGAACCTGAGCGAGTGGCAGATCGCCGAGCTGAGCGCGGGCAGCGGCGTGCTCGACTTCGAGGCACCCGCCGAGCTGCACCGCTGGCGAGGCGTCCCGGTCATCGACCCCGGCGGCCGGCACCTGCTGGTGGCCGCTGAAGCCCGCCTGGTCGGTTTCGCCGACACCGCCGGGCGCACCGGGAAGCTGCTCAGCTTCGGATCGGTGCTGGCAGCGGCCCTGGTCGGCTTCGCGACCTGGCTGGTCGTGCACCGCTCGCTGCGGCCGGTCGACCGGATCCGCAGCGCCGCCGCCGGACTGCCCGAAGGCGAGCGGCTCCCGGTCCCCGAGGCCGCCGACGAGATCCGGGCGCTGGCCGAAGAGCTCAACGCGATGCTCGCCCGCCGCGACGCCGACACCGAACGGCTGCGCCGGTTCACCGGCGACGCGGCCCACGAGCTGCGCAACCCCGTCGCCTCCATCCGCGCCCAGGCCGAGGTCGCGGTCATGCACCCCGACCCGGACATCGCCCACGAGACGCTGCAGGACATCGCCCTCGAAGCGCAGCGGCTGTCCACGCTGGTGGAGAGCCTGCTCGCACTCGCCCGCGCGGAGCGCGAGGTCGAACCGACCCGCCCGGTGGACCTGGCTGCGGCCGCGCGCACGGCGGCCGAACGGCTCGGCAGCGACGTCGAACTGGACGTGCCCGAGGACCCGGTGCTCGTGCTGGCCGCGCCCGCCGAGGTCTCGACGGTGCTGGAGAACATCATCGGCAACGCCCAGCGCTACACCCGGACGTCGGTGCGGGTGTCGGTGCAGGCCGAGCCGGGAATGGGCGTGCGACTGCTGGTCGACGACGACGGTCCCGGCATCCCGGCCGAGCACCGGCCGCGCGTGTTCGACCGCTTCTACCGCGTCGAACCGGACCGGGCCCGCAGCACCGGCGGTGCCGGGCTCGGCCTGGCGCTGGCGGCCGAGGCCGTGCGCAGGCGCGGCGGATCGGTGCGCGCCGGCGAGGCGCCCTCGGGCGGTGCGCGCATCGAGGTCCGCTGGCCGGCCGCGCGCTGACGTCGGGCAAGATTCGTGAACGTGGCGGTTCTGCGGAGTACCGGTCTGATCGAGGCACCACTGGCCACCGTGGGGGCCGCGCTGCGGCACACCCGGACGGCTGAGACGGGGTTGGCCGACCTCGGCATTCGCGGCCGGTCGCTGACCAGCCCGGATTCGCTGCTGGTGCCCGGCGATGAACTCGCGTTCCGGCTCTCCGCGTTCACCCTGACCACGCGCATCGTGCGGGCCGACGCCGACCGGTTGAGCTCGGTGCTGGTCGCCGGGCCGCTCGCACAGCTGCGGCACGACGCGGTCCTGGCCCAGGTCGGCCCGCGCACGCTGCTCACCGATTCGGTGCGGTGGACGAGCCCGTTCGGCCCGCTGGGCAGGCTCGGCGATGTGGCCGTGGGTCGGCGGTTGGTGCTCGACGTGCTGGCCGCTCGCATCCGCGCCGTCCGCGAACTCGCCGAGTCCTGGGCGGCGCGGGAGATCGTCGTGGGGACCGCGATCGTGCACGAGGGACGTTTGCTCGCTCAGCAGCGCGGCTACCCGGCCTCGCACGCCGGTCAGTGGGAGCTGCCGGGCGGGCGCGTCGAACCCGGCGAGGAGGAGCCCGACGCCGTGGTCCGCGAGTGCCGCGAAGAGCTCGACGTCGAGGTCCGTCCCACCGGCCGCCTCGGCACCGACGTGCCCTTGGACAACGGCATGCTGCTGCGCATCCACACAGCGGAGCTCAAGGACCCCGCCCAGCAGCCCACGGCGGTCGAGCACCGCGACGTCCGCTGGGTGAGCGCCGGTGAGCTGCCCGCACTCGAATGGCTCGAAACCGACCGAGTCCTCCTGCACACCTTGCGCGAACTACTCGGCGCCTAGCGTTCGAGCAGCTCAGCAGGGTCGAGCGAAAGCTGGAACGGCAGGTCGGTCTCGAATCGCTCAGCCTCTGAGCCGACGGCCTCGGTGCGGTATTTGCCGTTCTCGAGCCGTAGGAGCTCGACTTCGACGCGTCGGGACCTGTAGTTGACTTCAACGCGCATGAAGTAGGGGATCTCTGCTTCGCCGCACATGCCGGGCTTGTTGACACGATCGTTGTGCTTGCTCGATCGCGACACGCACTCGCCGACCAGCAGAACGTCATCCGGTGGGATCCACATGCGTCCGTGTCCAGGCCGTCTGAGCACCACGAAATCCGGCTCGATCCACTTCTGCACGTCGAGCAACACGTTGACGGTCAGGTAGAAGTGGTGTCCCGCCTGGTCGGCGGCGGTTTCCAACTGCTTGCCGAGCTGCCACACGGCGAACATGTTGGCCGTACCTTCACGCGGGCTCATGATCAGCTTTCCGTCCAGGCACTCGTACTTGGCCGGGGGCATCCCCGGGATCGGCAGGTACCTGTCGGCGAGCTCAGGCGTCCACAGCCCGTCGAGGTCGACGAGCGGGTCGAACGGACCTTCCGGGTCGAATGCCGGTGCTGCCACGGCGGCACTCCTCTCGACCTGGGACTCGGTGTCGCTGTGCATCACAACAGTACCCATGCGGCCAAGTTGCACGGTGGTGATCAGCGGGCGCCAGGGGTTCCACCCGTTCCCGGGTCCGACGTTCGTGGAAGTGGTTGCGCTGAGTGAGTGAGGGGTTTCGCGGGGTGTGTGGCGGGGAGTCCGATTTTCGGATTTTTGATCTTGTTCTCGTTGGATTCAGCGGGCGAAATTGATCGGCAAACGCCAGGTGGGGGAGTTACATTGAAAGAATGTTTGTAGTGCTGCTGCAATACACCGCGCCAGAATCGGATATAGACGCCCAACTGGTCGATCATTACGAATGGGTCACCCAGCATTACGACGCAGGCGACTTCATCGCCGCTGGTCACCGGCACCCGCGCAACGGGGCGGTGATCATCGCTCGTGCGATGTCCCGCGGCAGGCTGGACGCCATCCTGGCGACCGACCCGTTCGCCCTGCACAAGCTGGTTCGCTACGAGGTCGTCGAGTTCCAGGCCCTGCGCACGATCCCGGAGCTCGCCGCGTACGCGGACCCGCTCACCACGGTCGCTCAGCGGTAGCGGCCGACCTGTCCCGGGCCGCGGTGCCGGCGCCGCGGCCGGGTCACTTCGCGTCCTTCTTCTTGGTCTTCTTCTGAGCCTTTTTGACCTCCGCCGCTTTCTGATCCTTGAGCAGTTTGCGCAGAGCCACGATGGGGCAGCTCTTGCACGGTGGTTGCGAATGGCAACATTTTTTCTTGACCTTGATGGTGCCTTTGCCCACGGTGCTTCTTTCCGGCGCTGGGGACGGGGTTGTGGCCGAGCGTAGGTGAACCTAACCCGACCTGGCGAACTTGATGTTCGCCGACTGTTCGCTGTTGCGCTGCGCACGTGCGCGTCGGCCCGGGATGTGCTTGCACTACCCTGGAGGGGGCCGCGTGTCGACGTAGCGCCCCCGCAACCGCGGGGTGCCGCCCGAAATGAGCTCCGCAGCAGCGGCGCAGTGGAGCCGCGGCCGGTGCCTGGAAGTCAGCAGGCGCCATGCGGGGAGATCCGCATCCGGTGCCATCGCCCAGCGGTGCATCACATCGACGAACCGCCGCGACCTTTCCGCGCCGAGCCATGGAGTACCCGCGTGTCCGCCACCAGCGTCGCCGCCCCCACGCGCAGTGATCTGCGCAACGTAGCCATCGTCGCGCACGTCGACCACGGCAAGACCACCCTGGTCGATGCGATGCTGCGCCAGTCCGGTGCCTTCTCCGAACGCGCCGAGCTCGTCGACCGCGTCATGGACTCCAACGACCTGGAACGTGAGAAGGGCATCACGATCCTGGCCAAGAACACCGCGATCCGTCGCGAGACCGAAGACGGACCGGTCACCATCAACGTCGTCGACACCCCCGGCCACGCCGACTTCGGCGGCGAGGTGGAGCGCGCGCTGTCGATGGTCGACGGCGTGACCCTGCTGGTCGACGCCAGCGAAGGCCCGCTGCCGCAGACCCGCTTCGTGCTGCGCAAGGCGCTGGCCGCGAAGCTGCCGGTCATCCTGGTCGTCAACAAGGTCGACCGCCCCGACGCGCGCTGCGCCGAGGTCGTCGAAGAAGCCCACGACCTGCTGCTGGAGCTCGCCAGCGAGCTCGACGGCGAGGTCGAGCTGGACATGGAGGCCATCCTCGACCTGCCGGTCGTCTACGCCTCCGCCCGCGCCGGCCGCGCCTCGATGGAGCAGCCCGTCGACGGCGAGCTGCCCGCCGAGGAGAACCTGGACTCGCTGTTCAAGGTCCTGCTGGACCACGTGCCCGCGCCGGTCGCGGACTTCGACTCGCCGCTGAGCGCGCTGGTCACCAACCTCGACGCCTCGTCGTTCCTGGGACGCATCGGCCTGTGCCGGATCCACTCCGGCACCATGCGCAAGGGTCAGACCGTCGGCTGGTGCCGCGAGGACGGCAGCGTCGAGAAGGTCCGCCTCACCGAGCTGCTGATCACCGAGAACCTCACCCGCGTGCCCGCCGAGGAGGCCTCCGCGGGTGACCTGGTGGCCATCGCCGGCGTCCCGGACATCACCATCGGTGACACCCTCACCGACCCGGACAACCCGAAGCCGCTGCCGCGGATCACCGTCGACGACCCGGCCATCTCGATGACCATCGGCGTCAACACCTCGCCGCTGACCGGTCGCAACGGCGGCTCCAAGATCACCGCCCGGCAGGTCAAGGCCCGTCTGGACGCCGAGCTGATCGGCAACGTCAGCATGAAGGTGCTGCCGACCGAGAAGCCCGACGCCTGGGAGGTCCAGGGCCGCGGTGAGCTGGCGCTGGCCATCCTGGTCGAGAACATGCGCCGCGAGGGCTTCGAGCTCACCGTCGGCAAGCCGCAGGTGGTCACCAAGACCATCGACGGCAAGCTGTGCGAGCCGTTCGAGCGGCTGACCATCGACGCCCCCGAGGAGCACCTCGGCGCCGTCACCCAGCTGCTGGCCGGCCGCAAGGGCCGCATGGAGACCATGGACGGGCACGGCACCGGCCGCATCAAGCTGATCTACGTGATCCCCTCGCGCGGCCTGATCGGGTTCCGCACCGAGTTCCTCACCGAGACGCGCGGCACCGGCATCGCCAACCACGTCTTCGAGGGCTACTTCCCGTGGGTGGGCGAGCTGCGCACCCGCCACAGCGGCTCGTTGGTCGCCGACCGGTCCGGCCCGGCCACCAACTACGCGCTGCTGCAGCTGGCCGACCGCGGCTCGTTCTTCGTGCAGCCCGGCAGCGAGGTCTACGAGGGCATGGTCGTGGGCGAGAACCCGCGCGCCGAGGACCTCGACGTGAACATCACCAAGGAGAAGAAGCTCACCAACATGCGGTCCTCGACCGCCGATGAGCTGGAGAAGCTGGCCAAGCCGCGCACCCTCTCGCTGGAGGAGGCCCTGGAGTTCTGCTCCGGCGACGAGTGCGTCGAGGTCGGCCCGGAGGCCATCCGCGTCCGGAAGATCACCTTGGACAGCACCACCCGAGGACGCGAGCGCTCCCGCCAGAAGGCCCGCGACAATAGCTGATCTTGGTGCCGGTGGTCGCCTTGCTCGGCGGCGCCGGTGGGGGAGCCTGAGCGGCGCTGTGGACTCCGCGCGCCACGACTGATGTATTCCGCTTACCCAGGGGGTGGACATCGGCGTCGAGGCGTGCTCGCCACAGCACCGCTCAGAACCGTCGGTGCGAGTTGCGCTCAGGTGGGGTGGAGAGGAAGCGCTTCGGCGCTTGCCTGATGGTTCGGCCTGATGGTGGTGGCGGCTGGCGCTGATGGACCCCAGGGACGATCATCGGATCGCTTGCGGAACCATGGGGGGCTCTCGCGCGTCCTGCGTTCGGACGGTGTCGTCCGGACCCGAGTCGCGTGGCCCGGGGTGATCCTCCGGCGGCCGATGTGAGGGGAGGTTCGGCGTGACCCAGGGTCGACGCCGCGCACTGGGCGCGGTTCCCCTGCTGGTGACCGTCGTCAGCCTGGTCGCGGGCTGCACGGACGCTCCGCCACCGCAGTTGGTGGAGCCGAGCCCGACGACCAGCGAACCCAGCACGAGCACTCCTGCGCAGCCGATGCCGATCGAGGTCGTCGTCGGCGTCGACGAGCTGGAGGGCGGGTTCAACCCGCACACGCTCGCCGACCTGTCGCCGACGAGCTCCGCGCTCGCCGGGCTGATGCTGCCGTCGGTGTTCCGGCCCGGCCAGGACGGCGCGCTGCAGCTCGACACCAACCTGATGGAATCCGCCGAGGTCGTCCCGGACGCGGAGAAGTTCACCGTCCGGTACCGGATCAAGCGGCAGGCCAGCTGGTCCGACGGCGCCCCGATCGCCGCCGAGGACTTCGTCTACCTGTGGGAACAGCTCCGGTCGCAGCCCGGAGTGGCGGACCCGGCCGGCTACCGGCTGATCGACGACGTCGCCTCCAGGCAGGGCGGCAAGACCGTCGACGTCACCTTCAGCAAGCCCTTCGCGGGATGGCAGACGCTGTTCAACAACCTGCTGCCCGCGCACCTGCTGCGCGCGGCGCCGCGCGGCTGGGGAACCGTCCTCGACGACGGCTACCCGGCTTCGGGCGGGCCGTTCGCGATCCGGCAGATCGACCTGGACCGC
Organism: Saccharopolyspora sp. NPDC049357; assembly: GCF_040677225.1. Taxonomy (NCBI): domain Bacteria; kingdom Bacillati; phylum Actinomycetota; class Actinomycetes; order Pseudonocardiales; family Pseudonocardiaceae; genus Saccharopolyspora; species Saccharopolyspora sp. NPDC049357. The sequence continues at coordinate 82,690 of NZ_JBFAQJ010000020.1, forward strand.
GGCGAGATCATCCTGGAGCGCAACGACCGCTACTGGGGTCCGCCCGCGCAGTCCGACCGGATCGTGCTGCGCGCCATCGACAAGGCCCGCCAGGTCGAGGCGTTGCGCAGCGGAGACAGCCACCTGGCGCTGTTCAGCGCCGACGCCGGCACCGTGCGGTCGCTGCGCGACCTGGGCGACCAGGTGCAGATGATGACCGTTCCGCGCCCGGCGACGATGGAGATGCTGCTGCGGCAGGACAGCCGCGCGCTCGCCGACGTCAAGGTCCGGCAGGCCGTGCTGGCCGCGCTGGACCGCCCCGCGCTGATCGAGGCGGGAACCGGCGGCGGGCCCGGCGAGCAGTTGCAGGCGCACGCGCAGGTCCTCGCGCCGTCCGAGCACGGCTACAAGCCGACGGAACCGGCGGGGGCGCTGCCGAAGCGTCCCGATCCGGCGCAGGTCGAACGGTTGCTGACCGAGGCGGGGTACCAGCGCACGGGCGGTTCGTGGATCCGCGACGGACGTCCGCTGAACCTGGTGATCGCCGCGCCCTTCGAGCACGAGGGCTACATCAGCATCGCCGAAGCCTCCGCCCAGCAGCTCCGCGCGCAGGGCATCCAGGCCACGGTGGTGACGCCGACCGGGGATCAGCTCTTCGGCGACATGCTCGCCACCGATCCGCACTCCGCGGAGGCGGGCACCTCGGGCACCGTCGACATGGCGGTGGCGCCGCGCCCGGCCGGCGGCGATCCGGCCGCCACCATGGCCTCGTCCTACGGCTGTCCGGGTGTGGACCCGGACAGCGAGCAGCCGCTGCCCTACAACGCGGCCGGTTTCTGCGACGAGCTCCTGCAGCCCACGATCGACGCGGCCCTGTCCGGCCGGATGCCGTTCCAGCAGGCGTCGGCGAACGTCGAGTCGGTGCTGTGGCGGGACGCGATCGCGTTGCCGCTCTACCAGCAGGCGCAGGTCCTGGCGCTGAGCAACGAGGCCACCGGCGTCCAGGCGGGCAACGGGTTCGCCGGGCCGTTCTCCACGGCCGCCCAATGGCTCGGAACACCAGCTGAGAACGACGGCTATTAATTCTCTCTCGAAGAGGCCGTGGTCGTTGTGCTTGGCGGTGCGGGTGGCGGAACCTGACACGCCTTCTGGCTCCGGATCCGCGACTTGAGCATGTCTATACGCGGCGCTGCGGCTGTCCTCCCCAGAAGACGTGTCAGAACCCGCGGCGGTGCCGGTTGCTCTGGTGGGGACTGAGGAAGCACCTTCGGTGCTTGCCTGACGTCGGGGCCTTCGTTGTTGTTCTTGTGCGCCGATTAGGCTGGACCGGTGACGCTGACGGCCCCACCGCGGTTGCTGCTGGTACACGCGCATCCAGACGACGAGACCCTGTGGACCGGCGGGACGATCGCCCGCTACGCCGCCCGCGGCGTGCAGGTCTACGTGGTGACCTGCACCCTCGGCGAGGAAGGCGAGGTCATCCCGGAGAGCTTGCAGGGGCTGGTGTCGGATCAGGCCGACCAGCTCGGCGGCTACCGGGTCGGTGAGCTCCGCTCGGCCTGCGCCGCGCTGCGGGTCGCCGACCAGCGGTTCCTGGGTGGTGTCGGCCGGTGGCGCGACTCCGGGATGCTCTGGGAGCAGCCCGGCCAGGCAACTGCCCGCCCCGACGCCCATCCGCGCGCCTTCGCCATCGGCGACCGCGAGCCGCAGGTCGCGGCGCTGGCGGACATCCTCGACGAGGTCAAGCCGCAGGTCGTCGTGACCTACGCCGAGGACGGCGGCTACGGGCACCCGGACCACGTCCGCGCCCACGAGATCACGCGCGCCGCGGTCGACCGCGTCCCGGACGTGGACAGGCTGTTCTACGCGGTGCCCTCGCGCGATGCGCTGGCCAAGGGTCTCGCCGACCTCGCGCGCGCCGAAGACCTGCCCTTCGACCTGCCCGAACCGCACGAGCTGGCCAGCGTCGCCGACGAGACGATCACCACCGTCATCGACATCGCCGAGCACCTGCCCGCCAAGATCAGCGCGCTGCGGGCGCACGGCACCCAGGTCAAGGTCTGGGTCGAGCAGTGGCGCAACGGCGACGGCGTCGCCTCCTACGCGCTGTCCAACGGCGTGGCGCACCCCGTGCTGAGCAGCGAGCACTACGTGCTGGCCACCGGCCCGTCCGAGGGCTGCGAGGCGGACCTGTTCGGCGGACTCGGGGTGAGCGGCACCGAACCGGTGGGGGACCGGTGACGCGTCGGGAGATGACCCTGTTCGGCTTCCTGCTGCTCGACGCGGTCCTGCTGGCGATCCTGGAGCTCTTGTACCTGCCGCTCTACATCGGCTCGGTGCAGTTCCCGATCACCGCCGCCGTGGCGGCCGTGACGACTCCGCTGCTGGTCGCCGAAGCCGGCCGGATCTCCCGGAGCCGCCGCGTCGCGGGCGCACCGCTGGTGCTGTGGTTCGCGGTGGTGCTGGTGTTCGGCGTGTTCGGGCCCGGCGGTGACGTCGTGCTGCTCGGCAGCGACTGGCGCACCCTGCTGCTCATCGCCGGGGGCGCCCTGCCCAGCGCCCTGATGCTCGGCATCGTCCTCGCCAAACCCGCGCGCTGACCCCTCGGGGAGTACGGCGGTTTTCGTGTGGGCGAACACCGGGTTCTCGCACCCGGTCGTCGGCCTCGGTTCGGCAGAATGGAAGCCGGGAGGACCGATGGCCGAAGTGTTGACCGATGAACGCGTCGCAGCCGTGCTGCGGCCGTTCGTGCGGGCAGCGACGCCCGTGCTCGCCGCGCTGCGCGAAGCCGACCCGGTTCGGCTGCGAGGGCGGGAGATCGACGCCCTGGGCGACGGGGCGATCCACAAGCTGCTGCGGCAGCTCGACTCGATGCAGCTGCCCGGCAGCTCCACCTGGGACGCGATGAGCGTCGACGAGCGCTGCGAATGGTGGACGTTGCGGGTCGGCCGGTTCCTGGCGCTGGCGGCCGGGCTGCCCCGGTTCGGCGGGGCGATCACCTCCCGGCTGCCGATGCGCAACGCCCTGGGCATCACCGGGCAGAGCCTGGTGCTGTGCGCGATCGCGGGCGAGCACGGGGTGACCGATTCAGCCGTCAAGGTCCAGCTGATCGCCGAGGTGCTGCTGGGCCGGAAGATCAGCCGCGAGCTGGCCTCCGGGTCCGCGGGGTCCGCCGAGGACGACGCGCGCACGCAGGAGCTCACCGAGGACATCGACGCCTCGAAGCGCAAGCACGGTAAAGCGACCGTGAAGGCCGTCGTGCGCACGGTGTGGCGCATGGCACGTGCGGTGTGGGAGTTCGATTCCGAACTCGACAAGAGACCCCAGGGACGGCTGCACCACCAGCTCCTCGGGAACCTTCCCGTGGTGGGTGTTGTCGGTGGTTACCTGGGGGAACGTTCGGCCCTCAAGCGCATCGGCCGGAAGGGGGCGGAGTGGTTGCACCAGAACGGTTTACGCCGTTAACGCATGCGACGTAGAGTCGATGGGACTCCCGAGCTGTGGGACCAGTTACGCGCTCAGGGGGGTCCGAGAGATACTGTCAGCAGTCGCGCCAGGAGATTCCTGAGCGTGCGTTGGACAACGCTTCGAGCAGGAGTGCAACCGTGACCTACGTGATCGCCGAGCCCTGCGTGGACGTGCTCGACAAGGCATGCATCGAAGAGTGCCCTGTCGACTGCATCTACGAGGGCGGGCGGATGCTCTACATCCACCCCGATGAGTGCGTCGACTGCGGTGCCTGCGAGCCGGTCTGCCCGGTCGAGGCCATCTACTACGAAGACGACGTGCCGGACGAGTGGGCCGCCTACACGAAGGCGAACGTGGACTTCTTCGACGAGCTCGGCTCGCCGGGTGGAGCTGCGAAGGTGGGCAAGGTCAGCAAGGACGTCGAGCCCATCACGAGCCTGCCGCCTCAGGGCGAATGAGTTCCGTGACCGGCCCGGGCGCAGCCGCGTCCGGGCCACGGCTTCCTGCCTTCCCCTGGGACTCGCTGGCACCGCACAAGGCGACCGCCAACGCCCACCCGGACGGCATCGTCGATCTGTCCGTGGGCACCCCGGTCGACCCGGTACCGGCGAAGCTCCAGGAAGCTCTGTCGGCCGTGGCGGAAGTGCCGGGCTACCCGGCCACGCACGGCACACCGGCCCTGCGCGAAGCGGCCGTGGAGTCGCTGCGCAGGCGCTACGGCATCACCGGTCTGGAACCGGACGCGGTGCTGCCGACCATCGGTTCCAAGGAACTGGTCGCCTGGCTGCCGACGCTGCTGGGCGTGCGGCCCGGCGACGTCGTCGCCATCCCGGACCTGGCCTACCCGACCTACGAGGTCGGCGCGAAGATCGCCGGTGCCGAGGTCGTCCGGCTCGCCCCCGGCGAGCTGCCGCCCGCCGGGACCAGGCTGCTGTGGCTGAACTCGCCGTCCAACCCGACCGGACGCGTGCTCACCGCCGACGAGCTCGGCCGGATGGTGCGCGCCGCGCAGGACATGGGCGCCGTGGTGGCCTCCGACGAGTGCTACCTGGCGCTGGGCTGGGACGCCGAGCCGGTCTCGGTGCTGCACCCCTCGGTCGGCGCCGCCCGCGACGGCCTGCTGGCCGTGCACTCGCTGTCGAAGTCGTCGAACCTGGCCGGGTACCGGGCCGGGTTCGTCACCGGTGATCCGGTGCTGGTCGCGCGGCTCCTGGAGCTGCGCAAGCACGCCGGGATGATCGTTCCGCGCCCGGTCCAGGAGGCGGTCACCGCCGCGTTGCGCGACGACGAGCACGTCTCCGCTCAGCGCGAGCTCTACGCCTCCCGCCGCGCGGTGCTGCGTCCCGCGCTGGAGTCGGCCGGGTTCACCATCGAGCACTCGCAGGCCGGGCTGTACCTGTGGTCGACGCGGGGCGAGGACGCCTGGGCGACGGTGGAGTGGCTCGCGCAGCGAGGGATCCTGGCCGCGCCGGGCACGTTCTACGGGCCTGACGGCTCTCGCCACGTCCGCATCGCGATGACGGCCACCGACGAGCGGATCGCCACCGCGGCGAAGCGCTTGGACGCCTGATCGGGCGGTTCTGGCCCGAACCGCCCCATGATCATGTCCCTCGTGCCCGGTCGGTTCGGACCAGAACGGCCGGTCGGTCTCACACCTCGGCCGCGGCTCCGCTGAGGGTGTTCCAGGCCTCCGGCCACCGGGCGCGGCGGTCGGCCTTGCGGACCTCCTCGCGTTCCACGAGACGTCCTGCGGCGAAGGCGATTCCGGCATCCGGGCGCGGCCCGAAGCCGTCGAGCAGCGCCCGGATCCGCTCCTCCGCGACGCAGGCGTCCTGGTGCTCGCCGAGGACGTCCTGGAAGCCCTTGGTCGCCTTGATCAGCACTTTCACCGGGGCGCCCAGCAGCGGTTCGGCGAGCTCGGCGGTGTAGCGGACCTTCTTTCCGTCGATGCGCAGCGCGTGCAGCTCGGCGTCGGCGGGCTCGGCCGGAAGCCGTTCGACGGCCTTGCGCAGCCTGCCGAACTGTCGCCGCACGAGGCGGCGCAGCTGCGCCGCGGCGTCCACATCGGAGCCCCGGCCGGGAAGTTCCCGCGTGGCACGGGCCAGCAGGTCCAGAAGATCCTGGTAGCGGTCGCCGTCCAGCGCTGCCAGCATGTCGTCCCTGGCCCGCAGGTACTCGGCGTCGAGGCCGGAGACCAGCTGCTCGGCGGCGCTGCGCTCGGTCTCGGTGAGGCCGGTGAACTCCGAGCGGAGCCGTTCCAGCAGCACGTCCAGATCCCGGACCGGGCCGAGAGCCCTGCCCAGCCAGCCCAGCTCGGCGCGCAGCGGCTCGGACTCGTCGCGGTCCAGGAACGGCCGCGCCGAGCGCAGCATCGCGCGCATCCGCCGCACCGACACCCTCATCTGGTGCAGCTCCTCGGGATCCTCCCCGACGCGCGTCCCGGCCTCGTGCGCCCGCAGCGCGCGCAACCGCGCGTCCAGCCCGGCGCGGACGTGAGCCGCGATCGACGCCCCGCGCCCCACCTCCACGGGCTCAGCGGAGAGCACGTCCTCGAGAAGCCGGGAAACAGCCATCCCCCATGCTAAAACGGACAACTCACCCGACAGGCTGCTCCGAACGGACCAAACTCAACAGGAAGGGCCCCTCCCACCTGCGGTGGAAGGGGCCCTTCTCAGTCCGGGATCCGGAGCATGGCGGTGTCTCAGGTTCCGCTACCCGCACCGCTGTGCAAGACGACCAGCGACAAAGGTCAGTCGTTCGCGTGCAGGGCGGCGTTGAGCTCCACCTTGCCGCCGGAGCGGGCGGTGACCTCGACGGCGCCGGTGGTGGAGTTCCGGCGGAACAGCAGGCCGTCGTTGCCGGAGACCTCGGCGGCCTTGGTGAGCGTGCCGTCCGGCAGCGTGATCTTGGTGCCGGCCGTGACGTAGAGGCCCGCCTCGACGACGCAGTCGTCGCCCAGCGAGATGCCGATGCCGCCGTTGGCGCCGATCAGGCAGCGCTCACCGATGGAGATGACCTCCTTGCCGCCGCCGGACAGCGTGCCCATGATCGACGCGCCACCGCCGACGTCCGAGCCGTCGCCGACCACGACACCGGCCGAGATGCGGCCCTCCACCATGGACGCGCCCAGCGTCCCGGCGTTGAAGTTCACGAAGCCCTCGTGCATCACGGTCGTGCCGCTGGCCAGGTGGGCACCCAGCCGGACCCGGTCGGCGTCGCCGATGCGCACGCCGGAGGGCACCACGTAGTCGACCATGCGCGGGAACTTGTCGATGCTGTAGACCGTCACCGGGCCGCGCGCGCGCAGCCGCAGCCGGGTCGCCTCGAAGCCCTCCACCGGGCACGGCCCGTGGTTGGTCCACACGACGTTGGCGAGCAGGCCGAACTGGCCGTCGAGGCTCAACCCGTGCGGGTGCACCAGGCGGTGCGACAGCAGGTGGAGCCGCAGGTAGACGTCGTGCGCGTCGGCCGGGGCGTCGGCGAGCTTGGCGATGTCGACGCGGACCGCGATGACCTCGACGCCGCGGGCGTCATCCCGCCCGAGCAGCGCGACACCGGCCTCGCCGAGGGACTCGGCGGCCTGCTCCGCGGTCAGCTTGGTCGTGCCGGACTGGCCCGACTCGTTCAGCTTGACGGTGGGGAACCAGGTGTCGAGAACCGTGCCGTCGTCGGTCACGGTCGCCAGGCCCACGCCGTGGGCACCCGTGGTCTGCGGGTCGGGGATGTTCGCGCTCATGCCCAAAACGGTAATCGGCAACGCGGTGCTCGGCCCGCACGGGGTGGGGCGTTCAGCTCTTCAGCGCACTCGGGAGGTGGCACCCGGTGGTGACCGTCAGGATCGTGCCGCGCGAGGTGCCGAAGGTGTAGACCCCGCCGTAGGAGTCGTTGCCGGTGATCTCGTGGTCGCCGGTGCGGTTGACGATGATCTCCGGTTCGCCGAAGCCGTACTCCGCGGTGATCGACCGGACGATGGACACCGCGCTCGGCCAGTCCACGTCGGCGACCGGCTGCGCGGCCCGCCAGGACTCCAACACCCGGCTCTCGGCGTCGGCACCGGCGAACTCCGAGCAGCCCACCTTCGTCTCGGGAGACGACACCGCCCACTGCAACGGCCCGACCAGGCGATCCAGCAGGTCGCGCAGGCGCTGCTGCATCTGCTCGTACTGCGCGCTGATCTGCTCGATGCTCGGACGCTGCTGGAGCGCACTTCGCGGGTCCAACACGGGTACCCCCGTCACGGTCGGACGTAGATCCGGACGTAGAGAAATGATGCCGGATCGTCGATCTTGGCCGGACCCGGCACCCCTCTGAGTTCCCTGTGAGCCTCGACACTCAACCGAACAGGTTCAGCACGACGCTCATCAGCACCAGCGCGACCAGCGGTCCGACCACCAGCCCCACCAGCCCGACGACCGCCGCGGTGCCCGTCGAGCCCGGCCGCCGGACCCGGAACCACAGGAACACCGGCCCGGCCAGCAGCACGAGCACGGACACCGCCGTGACGGCCCCGGCCGGCGTGCAGCCGCCTTGCCCGCCCGGGTGACAGGGCACGGCCGCGCTCCAGACGCCGATGAACGCGGTGAAGGCCGCGATCGGCAGCGCCGCGAGCGTGGCCAGCACGGCGAAGACCACCGCCGCCGTGCGGCCGCTGGTGTCGGGCGCGCTCACGACCTCACCCCTTCGCAGACTGCAGCAGGTGGCACCCGGTCCGCACGCTCAGAACCGTGTTGGCGGCGGCGCCGAGCTGCAACCGGGCCCCGTAGGGGTTGTGCAGCTCGATCTTGTGGTCGCCCGGCCGGTCGGTGACCACGTGCAGCTCGGTGAACCCGCGAGAAGCACCCACCTCGGTGGCGATCCGCAGAGCTCGTGCCCACTGCTCGTCCGGGATGCCGCCCTTCTGCATCCACGTGGCCAGGGTGCGCTGCTCGGCACCTCGCACGTCGGCGAAGTCCGGGCACGCCGACTCACCGGTGTTGCCCTCGTCGGTGAACTCCGGCAGCCCGATCTCGGCGACCAGCCGTTCCCGCAGCTCCTGCTGCATCCGGTCGTAGTCGGCCACGACCTCCTCCATGCTGGGTCGCTGCCGCAGTGCGTTGAGCTGGTCTTCCATGCTTCCCCCATCGGGTCCGCCGGCCGCGCAACCGGAGAGGAGCGCGGCGCTGAGGATCAGTGTGGCGAATCGCCTCATGAGAACAGGTCCTTGATGTCCGAAACCCGGTCGCTGCCCCAGTCCTGGACGGCCGAAGCGCCTTCCTGGACCTGGTGCGGAACGTACGACAGCCCGTCGCCCACGCCGTCGGTCTTCCCCTCCACCGCGTTCTCCGGCACGCCGCCGACGACCGAGGCGATGTTGTGCTGGCTGGTGGTGTCCGGGTCGAGGTAATCGCTGTGCCCGGTGACCTGCCCGCCCTCGTCGGACTTCTCGGTCGACAGGTCGGTGAACCCGTCCATGTGCGACGGGTCGCCGCCGAAGCGGGCGAAGTCGGCGACCGGATCGTTCTTGGCCTCCAGCCGGTAGGTGTGACCCTCCGGGACGTGCAGGTCCTCGATGTCGTTGGTGCCGACTCCGGGGGAGCCGTAGATGATCGCGTCGTCCACGCCGTGCCCACCGCCCTGCAGCGCGTAGCCGGTCGTGGAGGAGCCGTAGGAGTGCCCGATCGCGGTCAGGTGCGGATCGGTCTCGCGAGAGCTGTTGATGCCCTTGTAGAACTCGTTGAGCTTCGCCCCGCCCTCCTCGGCCGACTTCGAGCTGGCGACGGAATCGCCCAGCAGGTCGGTGTTCTCGGACTCCTGCGGGGCCTCGTAGCCGAGCCAGAACACACCGGCGACCTCGCCCTCCTTGCCGGACCGCATCATCTCCCGCTGGGATTCGGCGACCAGTTCCTGGGTTTCGGCGTCGGCGCCCTTCAGGCTGCCCTCGACGGTGGTGGTGTACCCGGGGGTGAACACCGAGACGTGGTCGGCGGTGTCCACGTCGCCCACGGCCACGGCGGTCTTCAGCCGCTCACCGCCGGCGTCGAGGACCAGCAGCTGCCGGTCGTCGCGGGCGATGGTGTCCTCGACGGCGTCCAGGCCCTTGAGCTTCGCGTCGATCTGGTCGGCCTTCTCCTGCTCGTCCTCGCTGATCCCGCCCTGCGCCAAGCGGTTCCGCTCGCCGCGCAGCTGCGCCCGGGTGTCGTCGAGGTTCGCGCGGTTGGCCGCGTCGCGCACGACCGCCGGGATGCCGTCGCGGTTGCCCAGCCACGCGGGCGGGTTCTCCCGCAGCGCCGAGCGCTGCTCGTCGGACAGCGACTTCCACCAGTCGGCGTTGGCCTGAGCGGTGTTGTGCGGCGGTTTTCCGGCGGAGGCGGCGAGCGCCTTCAGCTCGTCCGTCTCGGCCGCGTCCGCCAGTGATGTGCCCTTGCCGGGCTTGATCTGGTCCTCGTCCGCGGCGGTGAGGGTCTTGGCGAGCGCGGCGTCGATGGCTTCGGCCTGGTCGAGGATCTTCTCGATCTCGGCGACCAGGTCGTCGCGCACGCGGGTGCGCTCGGCCTTGACCTGCTCCAGCTGGTCGGCCGGAACGTTCTGGGGCGGGGCGACGTCGCGGACGCCGCCGTCCTCGGTGATCTGGAAGCCGTGGGCCTGGGCCTCGTGGTCGGTTGTGTCGACGCGGCGTTTGAGCGCGGCGACGTCGTCGGCGGCGGTGGCGACCGCCGCCCGGACCGTCGCCACCTCGGCGACCAGCGAGCGCATCTCCTCCAACAGCCGCCGGTGCTGCTCGGCGGAGCGCTGCGCGGCTTCGCCGGTCCAGCCGTCGGGGTTGCGGGCGCCGTCGAGCTCGTCCTGCAGGTTGATCAGGCCGTCCCGGCGCTTGCCGAGATCGCCGTGCACCGCGTCGAGGCGATCGGCGTTCCAGCGCCGCACGTCGGCGTAGCTGACCATCCCGCTCACCGCCCGGCCGCGTCGATGGCGCGGGCGTTGTCGGAATCGCTGCGCTCGTAGGTCTTCGCGGACGCCGCCAGCGATTCGCCGTGCGCGGTCGCCTCGTCGCTCCACGTCGTGAGGGCGCGCTGCCAGCTCTGGGCGACCCGGGTCGCCGCGCCCTCGCTCTTCCCGCCGGGAAGAGCTTCGGCGATGTCCGCCGCCGGTTCGCCGAGCTTGATCCGCGCCGCCTGCTCACCGGCGAGGTCCGCGCTGCGCCCCGCCTGGTGCAGTGCTTCCGGTTCCGCCCTCAACCCCATGTCAGCCTCCGCGAGCCCACCAGTTCGATGCGGGAGCCTAGCCCGCTGATCATCGGTTCGATGGGGGTTCCGGCGATCCGGTTCCCGCCGATGCGGCCCGCGCAGGTCAGCGGGGTAGCCTGCCGGTCGTGACCGCTTCGTTGGACCTCACGTCGGACCCCGTCGAGCTGACCGCCGCGCTGGTGGACATCCCCAGCGTCTCCGGGTCGGAGAAGAACATCGCGGACGCGGTGGAGGAGGCGCTGCGCGCCCAGGCCCCGCACCTGGAGGTGGTCCGCAACGGCGAAGCCGTGCTGGCGCGCACCCACCTCGGCCGCGACACCCGCGTCGTGCTGGCCGGGCACCTCGACACCGTGCCGATCAACGACAACCTGCCTTCGCGGCGCACCGGATCCGGTGACGACGAGCTGCTGCACGGTTGCGGCACCACCGACATGAAGAGCGGCGACGCCGTGATGCTGCACCTCGCGGCCACGCTCACCGAACCGCGTCACGACCTGACCTTCGTGTTCTACGACTGCGAGGAGATCGAGGCCGAGCGCAACGGTCTCGGCCGCATCGAGCGCGAGCTGCCGGAATGGCTCGACGGCGATCTGGCGGTGGTGTGCGAGCCGTCCAACGCGGCGATCGAGGCGGGCTGCCAGGGCACCATCCGCGTCGAGGTTCGCACCACGGGCACCCGCGCGCACACCGCCCGCGCGTGGATGGGGGAGAACGCGATCCACGCGGCGCAGCCGATCCTGCAGCGGCTGGTTGACCACACGGCGCGCAACCCGGTGATCGACGGGCTCCAGTACCGCGAGGGGCTGCAGGCCGTGAAGATCACCGGTGGGATCGCGGGCAACGTCGTCCCGGACTCCTGCGTGGTCACCGTCAACCACCGCTTCGCCCCAGACAAGTCCGCCGAGCAGGCCGAGGCGGAGCTGCGGGAGCTGTTCTCCGGCTACGAGGTCGTGGTCACCGACCTGTCAGCGGGTGCCCTCCCGGGTCTCACGTCCCCGGCCGCCGCTCAGCTGGTCGAGGCGTCGAACTCCGAACCGGTCGCCAAGCTCGGCTGGACCGACGTCGCCCGCTTCGCCGCCCGCGGCCTCCCCGCTGTCAACTTCGGCCCCGGCAACCCCACCCTCGCCCACACCCAGCAAGAACACGTCCGCACCACCGAGATCCGCCACTGCACCACCACCCTCCACCGCTTCCTCTCCTAACCCGACACCCCCCAGAGGCAACCGGATTACGGCGGTATTCAGGTCCCCGATTACCGGAGTAATCCGGGGTGGTCCCCGAATACCGCCGTAATCGGGGCCCTGATTACCGGGGTATTCGGGTCACCGAAAGGGGTGTGAGGGGGTCAGGCGGTGCCCAGGACCTCGGTTTCGGTGGGTTCCTCGGTGACGCGTTGCTTGGGGAGGGCCGGTGTTGGGGCGGGTTCTTCCGGGAGTTCGGCGGCTTGGCGTTCGGCTTCGGTGAGCTCCGGGGCCTCGGGTTCTTCGGGTTCCTCCGCAGGAGTCCGGGGCTTCTCAGCGGCCGGCTGGTGGATGCGGTCGACGAACTGCAGGAGTTCCACCGGGAACGGCAGGACCAGGGTCGAGTTCTTCTCGGCCGCCACCTCCACGACCGTCTCCAGGAGCCGCAGCTGCAGGGCGGCCGGGGTGTCGGCCATGACGTGCGCGGCGTCGGAGAGCTTGCGGGAGGCCTGGTACTCGCCGTCCGCGGAGATCACCCGCGAGCGGCGCTCGCGCTCGGCTTCGGCCTGACGGGCGATGGATCGCTTCATCGACTCCGGCAGCGAGACGTCCTTGATCTCCACCCGGTCGATGTGCACGCCCCAGCCCAGCGCCGGGCTGTCGATCATCAGCTCCAGGCCCTGGTTGAGCCGTTCGCGGTTGGACAGCAGGTCGTCGAGGTCGCTCTTGCCGATGATCGACCGCAGCGAGGTCTGCGCGACCTGCCCCACCGCGAACAGGTAGTCCTCGACGTTGACCACGGCGCGCGCCGCGTCCTCGACCCGGAAGTAGACCACCGCGTCCACCCGGACCGTGACGTTGTCGCGCGTGATGCCCTCCTGCGCGGGTACGGGCATCGTGACGATCTGCAGGTTGACCTTACGCAGCCGGTCCACCCCGGGAATGATCATGGTGATGCCGGGGCCGCGAGTGCGTTCCTGCAGCCGACCGAAGCGGAGCACCACGCCCCGCTCGTACTGCTTGATGACCTTGGTGCTCGCGGCGACGCAGACGACACCGATCACGAGGATGGCGATGAGCAGTTCGATGAGCATGACCGGCTCCCGGGCTCGCGGAGGAACGGCCCGACGGCGCCCGAACGCCTGCGTAGATCGCGGAGCAGATCTGCGTGTCGCGCCCGGCTCGCGTCGCCGGCGCCGCTAGATCTTTTCTTTCGATCGTACGCCGCGAGACCGCCCTGTGAATCCCCCGTGAACAGGCATTTCACCCGGGCTGTCCAGCGGCGGGGCGGTTCGGAGAACGATCGGTGCGTGCGTAGGCTCGACGCCATGACAGTCGATGGCCAGTGGGGTGAACCCAACGGTGCGGAACGTCCGCACGAGAAGCAACGCGGCCCCGTGGTGCTGCGCCGCTCGCGGCTGAGCGAGCCGACCACCACCGACCAGCGCCTGCTGGACTCCAGAGGTCCCTCCGACTGGGTGCACACCGACCCCTGGCGGGTGCTGCGCATCCAGGCCGAGTTCGTCGAGGGCTTCGGCGCGCTGGCCGAGGTGCCGCGCGCGGTCACCGTCTTCGGTTCCGCCCGCACCCCGCGGGAGCACCCCGAGTACGCCTCCGGCGTGGAGCTGGGCCGGGCGCTCGCGGGCATCGGCTGCGCGGCCATCACCGGCGGCGGCCCCGGCACGATGGAGGCCGTCAACCGCGGCGCCTCGGAGGCCGGTGGCCTGTCGATCGGCCTGGGCATCGAGCTGCCCTTCGAGCAGGGTCTGAACCCGTGGGTCGACCTGGGCGTCAACTTCCGGTACTTCTTCGTCCGCAAGACGATGTTCATGAAGTACGCGCAGGCGTTCATCTGCCTGCCAGGCGGTTTCGGCACCATGGACGAGCTGTTCGAGGCGCTGACCCTGGTGCAGACCAAGAAGGTCACCAAGTTCCCGGTCGTGCTGTTCGGCAGCGACTACTGGCAGGGCCTGTACGACTGGATCCGCGACCGGATGCTCGAAGGCGGCAAGATCGGTGAGCAGGACATGTCGTTGCTGCACGTCACCGACGACATCGACGACGCGGTGTCGATCGTGCAGGAGGCGTACGAGGCGTGGGAGGCGGCGCATTGAGCACGGATGTTTCGGTCTGCGTCTACTGCGCGTCCGGGCCGGTGCCGCAGCAGTACCTGGACCTGGCCGCCGAGGTGGGCCGGAAGATCGCCAAGCGCGGCTGGACCCTGGTCTCCGGCGGCGGCAAGGTCTCGATGATGGGTGAGATCGCCCGCGCGGTCCGCGCCGACGGCGGTCGCACCATCGGCGTCATCCCGCGCGCGCTGGTCGACCGCGAGGTCGGCGACACCGACTCCGACGAGCTGCTGGTCGTGGACACCATGCGCGAGCGCAAGGGCTTGATGGACGCCCACGCGAACGCGTTCCTGACGCTGCCCGGCGGCATCGGGACCTGCGAGGAGCTCTTCGAGATCTGGACCGCTCGCTACCTGGGCATGCACAGCAAGCCGGTCGTGCTGCTGGACCCCGACGGGCACTACCAGGGCCTGCTGGACTGGCTCAACGGCATGGTGCGCAGCGGTTTCGCCTCGCAGAGCTCGCTGGACGTGCTGACCGTGACCGCCGACGTCGACGAGGCGCTGGACGCCCTGGTCGGCTGAGCGAGATCAGGACGCGCCGACCGCCGTGCGGATCAGGTGGGTGAGCGCCGGCAGCGGGATGTCCGGGCGGACCTCGCCGAGCACCGGCGCGAGCCGGATCCAGAACGACTGGACGCGGGGAGCGCTGGGCCGCTCGGTGGCCAGCTCGTCGACGAGCTCGGCGAGCCGCCACTTCGCCTCGTCCAGGTCCAGGCCCGGCTCGGGGTGCTGGTCGAGGACCTCGACGAGGGAGTTCAGGTAGACGCGGATCTGGTCCAGCGCGGACAGCTGGGCCGCGTGCTCGGGGTCGTCCCGGCGGTTCGGGGCGCTCCGGGCGAGCAGGCCGGCGCCGTTGGTCGTTTCGGCTTCGCGGTCGGCCACGGGTATCGGCTCCTGATCGGATCGGCCGGGGAGAGCGGGTCTCCGTTTATCGATCTCCGAGTGTGCTCGGTTCAGCCGATCGGGAGCCTCCGTTCGGGTTCGCGCCACCCGAACGGCCGACTCCCGTTGTTGTGATTCACATCATGCGGGGCCTGATCGCGAAAGGACCTTCGTCCTCTTGTGTGGGGACGGTGACAGTGCAGGCAAATATCCGTAGAGTCGCTACCTGTGAAGGCTGACGCGCTCCGCGGCCACTTGGACGCCCTGCTCCTGGCCACCCTCGACGGCAAGGCGTTGCACGGTTACGCGATCATCGAGGCTTTGCAGGATCGCAGTGGTGGCGCCCTCGACCTGCCCACCGGCACGGTCTACCCGGCGCTGCGCAGACTCGAGCGAGCCGGTTTCGTGCAGAGCTCCTGGAGCACCGTCGGCGGACGCCAGCGGCGCACCTACCGGCTCACCCAGGCGGGATCCCACACCCTCCAGGCCGAACGCCGCGCCTGGCGGGAGTTCACCCACGCCATCGAAGGTGTCCTGACCGCCCCGGCCAAGACCTGACGACCACCCGCGCGGCGGAGGTCGACCGCGCTGCTCGCGTTCGCGCTCCGGCTGTCTGACGGACGGTCGGTGGGCCGTGCCACGATTGGTTCGTGGCTAGTGCGCTCATTTACCTGTTCGTGGTGCTGGCGGTCGCGGCCGCGGTGTACCTGCTGGCTTCGCTGGTCTTCGGACGCGGCGAGCAGCTCGCGCCGTTGCCGCCCGGTTCCACGCCCACCCGGCTGCCCTCCGCCGACGTCGAGGGCTCCGACGTGCGCGCGGTCCGGTTCCAGCAGGTCCTGCGGGGCTACAAGGTCACCGAGGTCGACTGGGTGCTGGACCGGCTGGCCGGCGAGCTCGACGAGCTGCACGGCCGCGTCGCGGTCCTTGAGCGCCAGCTCGACGTCGCCGGGCAGGAGCTCGACAAGGCCCGCAGCGCGGTGACCGAGGGCGGTGCCGGGGATGAGTGACGGCGCGGCGGTCGTCGGCGAGGACGGTCGCGCGCGGTGCCCGTGGGGCGCCGGGCAGCCGGACTACGCCGCCTACCACGACCAGGAGTGGGGCGTTCCGCTGCGCGGTGAGCCGGAGCTCTACGAGCGGATCACCCTGGAGTCGTTCCAGTCCGGCCTGTCCTGGCTCACGATCCTGCGCAAGCGGCCCGCCTTCCGGGAAGCGTTCGCGGGCTTCGACCCGGCCGCCGTCGCCCGGTTCGGCGAGGACGATCGGCAGCGGCTGCTCGGTGACGCCTCCATCGTCCGGAACCGGGCCAAGATCGACGCTGCCATCACCAACGCCCGCGCCGTCCTGGAGCTCGACCGCCCGCTGGACGACCTCCTCTGGTCGTTCGCCCCGCCGCCGCGCCCGGACGCCGAACGCCCGGTCAAGCTCGGCGACGTCCCCGCCATCACCGACGAGTCCAAGTCCATGGCCAAGGAGCTCAAGCGCCGCGGATTCGTCTTCGTCGGTCCCACCACCTGCTACGCCCTCATGCAGGCCACCGGCATGGTCGACGACCACCTCAAGAACTGCTGGCGAGCCTGACCCCCGGCGGTGACGCGATTTCAGTGGAAGTCGGGTCCCGGATTTCAGTGGAAGTCGGGTCCCGGATTTCAGTGGAAGTCGGGAACCGGACTTCAGTGGAAATCAGGTTCCGGACTTCAGTGGAAATCCGTCACCACCGGTGAGTCGGCGGGTCAGCGACCGGTGAAGTTCGGGGTCCGCTTCTCGACGAAGGCGGCGACGGCTTCCTTGTGGTCGGCGGTGAGGCCGGCCTCGTTCTGGGCGCCCGCCTCGACGGCCAGCGCTTCGTCGAGGGCCTCGGCGGAGGCGGCCTGGACGGCCTCCTTGATCCGCGCGTAGGCGAAGGTCGGGCCCGCAGCCATCCGGGTCGCCAGCTCCATCGCGACGGCCAGCGCGTCGTCGACCACCTGGTTGACCATGCCGATGCGCAGCGCCTCGTCGGCGGGCACCGGCTGGGCCAGCAGCAGCATCTCCATCGCCCGGCCGTAGCCGATCAGCCGGGGCAGCGTCCAGGACGCGCCGGAGTCGGTCGACAGGCCGACGTTGGCGAAGGCCATCAGGAACTTCGAGCCGGTCGCGGCGATCCGCAGGTCGCTGGCGTAGGCCAGCGACGCGCCCGCGCCCGCGGCGGTGCCGTTCACGGCGGCGATCACGGGCTTGGGCATGGTCGCCAGCGCCTTGGTGATCGGGTTGTAGTGCTCCTCGACGGTCTTCAGCGGGCTCGGGTCGCCGGTGGACAGGAGCTCGATGTGCTCCTTGAGGTCCTGTCCCGCGCAGAACGCCTTGCCCGAGCCGGTGATCACCAGGGCTCGCACCGAGTCGTCCGCCGCGGCCTCGCGCAGGGCCGTCAGCAGCGCCTGCTTGAGCTCGATGTTGAGCGAGTTGAACGACTCAGGGCGGTTCAACGTGAGCAGCCGCACACCCGCGGTGTCCTCGGTCAGCAGTACGTCGGTCACTCCAAGCTCCTTGCCTTGACGTCCGTTGTGGCGGGTCGCGCGAGCACTTCCACTGTGGACCGCGCGGCCGGCGCGCCGTCCCGGGTGGACGGTGTCCCCGCTGGTCGACGGGATGGCCGCCGCGAGATCGGTGACACGCCGGAGCGAAACGACTCCTCACGGTGATCGCGGAGGCCTCCCGCGATGTGCCGAACGGCGTCGAAACACCCCACACGAACGGTGAGTCTGCCAGCCGTCGGCGATATTCGACCAGCGCACGGGCGACACGAGTTGATCGGTTCGGTTTCGTCCATGCCTCGGGATAGGGGAGAATGGACGTGGACCCGAACTGGTTGTGGCGACCAGCGGGGGAAGATTTCACGGAGGGAGCACGCTATGGCGGCCATGAAGCCCCGGACCGGTGACGGTCCCCTCGAGGTGACTAAGGAGGGACGCGGCATCGTGATGCGCGTTCCGCTTGAGGGTGGTGGGCGGCTCGTCGTCGAGATGTCGGTCGAGGAGGCCAAGAACCTGGGCGACGCCCTGGAGTCGGCTACCGGCTGAGGCCGCCAGGCGGCCCGGGACGCGCTGCCGGCCGGACCCGGTCACGGCGCCTCCCGGCCGAGGCGACAACTCATGATCACGTCGACGAGTGGTGAGAACGCTTCGCCGCTGTCGGGCCCCGGTGCCGAGCGCGGTGCCGGGGCTCTCGTCGGCCCCAGTTCGAGTTCGCACGGCCCGGCCCGTGCAGGAAGGTCTACTCGTGCCAGGTTCCTCCGTGTTCCGTTCCGCCCAGCCCGCCCGCGGGGTGGAGCCCGAGCTGCCCGTGATCCCGACCGCTCTGGTCGAAGTGGACGTGGTGCAGCGGTGGCGGGACGGAGTTCCTGGCGCGACGGCGGTCCTCGACGGCGAGGCCGGCCCGGACCTGGCCGCTGCGGCCGAACCGTTCTCTGTGGACGCCGAGGTGCTCACCGCGATCGGCGCCTCGGCGTCGGCCGGTGACGCGAAGGCGTTCCCGCTGCGCTCCGGCGGCACCGGCTGGGTCGTCGGCGTGCGTTCCGGCGAGCCGGCGAAGTGGCGCACCGCTGGTGCGGCGCTGGCCCGCTCGGTGCGCGATCGCCTCTCCAGCGCTGTCGACGCCGACTCCGAGCCCGGCGATCTCGGCGACGCGTCCGACGCCGACTACCTGCAGGTCCGGCTGCCCGATGACGCCGGCGAGGAGCTGGTCGGCGAACTGACCCTCGGCCTGGCGCTCGGCGGTTACCGGTTCAAGGTGACCGCTGATCCCGCCCCGCCGCGCCTGCGCAAGGTCCTGCTGGTCGCGCCGGAGGGCGCCGACGTCGACGCGCTGCGCGAAGCGGTGCGCCGCGCGCGCGAACTGGCGGCGGCCACCGCGCTGGCCCGCGACCTCGCCAACGCTCCGTCCAACGTCAAGGACCCCGCCTGGTTCACCGGGCTGGCCGCTGAGCTCGCGGGTCCGGTCCCGAACCTGACCGCGACCGTGCGGGACGAGAAGTGGCTGACCGACAACGGTTTCGGCGGCATCCTCGCGGTCGGCGGCGGTTCCTCGCGCCCGCCGCGACTGCTCCAGCTCGACTACCGGCCGCAGGACGCGACCGGGCCGCACCTGGTGCTGGTCGGCAAGGGCATCACCTTCGACACCGGCGGCATCTCGCTCAAGCCCGCCGACGGCATGCACCTGATGCGCACCGACATGTCGGGTGGCGCGGCGGTCATCGGCGCGCTGCTGGCGATCGCCCGGCTCGGCCTGCCGGTGAAGGTGACCGGTCTGGTGCCCTCCGCCGAGAACCACGTCTCCGGGTCCGCCTACCGGCCGGGTGACGTCGTGCGGCACTACGGCGGGAAGACCACCGAGGTCGGCAACACCGACGCCGAGGGGCGGATGGTGCTGGCCGATGCCATGGCCTACGCCGTCGACAAGCTCCAGCCCGATCTGCTGGTGGACGTCGCGACCCTGACCGGGGCGATGAAGGTCGCGCTCGGGCTGCGCACCGGCGGCATGCTGGCCACCGACGACGAGCTGGCCGAGCGGATCACCGAGGCCGGCGCCCGGGTCGGCGAGACCTGGTGGCGGATGCCGCTGCTGGAGGACCACGCCGACGCCGTCGAGGGCTCGCTCTCCGATGTCAAGCAGACCCCGGCGGGTCCCGGTGGCATCACCGCCGCGCTGTTCCTGCGCGAGTTCACCAGCGGTACCCGCTGGGCGCACCTGGACATCGCGGGTCCCGCGCGGGCCGACAAGGACTACTCCGAGGTGACCGTCGGCGGCACCGGCTTCGCCGCTCGCACCCTCGCGGAGCTGGCCGCTTCGCTGGCCTGAGTCGCTCGCCACCGGTGATGACCGGCACGCTCGCGGGCGTCGGTGATCGTTGGTGTTTAACGTCTAAACCATGGTGTCGGCTGGACGTTTGCGGAGGATCCGGTTCGCGCTGCTGCTCGGCGCGCTGGCCCTGTTCGCCCTGCTCTACGCGCCGCAGCCGGTGCTGCCGCAGCTGGCGGACGAGTACGGCCTGAGCCCGGGTGCGGCCGCGCTGCTGGTGTCGGCCGCGACGCTCGGTCTGGCGGTTTCGGCCATCCCGCTGGGCACGCTGTCGGAGGCGATCGGCCGCCGCCGCACCATGATCACGACGTTGGTCATCGCCGAAGTCCTCGGCCTCCTGCTGCCGTGGGTGCACTCGTTCCCGCTGATGGTCGGGCTCCGGCTGGTGCAGGGCGCGGCCATCGCCGGGCTCGCCGCCGTCGCGACCGCCTACCTGGCGGACGAGACCGGCGGCGTGCGGCTCGGCACCACCGTCGGCCTCTACGTCGCGGGTACCACCATCGGCGGCATGACCGGCCGGCTGCTCGGCGGCATCGTCGGCGACTTCTGGGGCTGGTCCGGCGGTGTGCTGGCGGTCGCTCTGCTCGCCGCGGTGTGCACCGTCGCGTTCGTCGTCCTGCTCCCGTCCGAACTGCACCACCAGAGACAACCGCTGCGGTGGAAACCGCTGCTCGGCGGCCTGAGCGCGGCGCTGCGCGACCCCGGGCTCCACCCGCCGTACCTGGTCGCGGCGCTGGGCATGGGCAGCTTCGTGACGGTCTACAACGTCCTCGCCTTCCGCATCACGGCACCGCCGCTGCTGCTGCCCCCGGCGCTGGCCGCGCTGGCGTTCCTCGCCTACGCGGCGGGCACCGTCACCTCGGCGGTGGCCGGGCGCGCGGCCGATCGCTGGGGGCGCGTGCGGGTGCTGCTGAGCAGTCTCGCGGTCACCGTCGCCGGGCTCCTGCTGATGCTGCCGGACTCGGTGCCGGTGATCCTGGTCGGACTGGTGATCTTCACCGGAGGTTTCTTCGGCGCCCACTCGGTCGCGAACGGCTGGGTCGGGACCAGGGCCTCCAAGCAGGCCCGAGGCCAGGCGTCCGCCCTCTACCAGCTCGCCTACTACGGCGGCAGCAGCATCGGCGGAGTCCTCGGCGGCATCGCCTATGGCACCTGGGGCTGGTCAGGCATGACCCTCCTGCTCACGGCCTGGCTCGCCGTGGCCGGAATCGCAGTCCTGTTCTCCCGCCCCGGCCCCGCCCCACGCGGTTGACCCGATTTCAGTGGAAATCAGACCCGGATTTCCACTGAAGTCCGGTCTCGGACTTCCACTGAAATCGGGTCCCGGGTTTCCACTGAAGTCCGATCCCGGGTTTCCACTGAAATCGGGTCCGAGGGACGGGCGTGCCCCCTGGGCACGAAGGGGAACGCCTGGTCAGGTGGCGTCTGTGTCGTACGGGGGGCGTTCGCCCGGGGAGAGGGGGCGTTCGACCGGTTTGGGGGTGGCCGCTGGGGCGCTGCCGTTGGTGCTGGTGGAAGCGGCGCCGTTGAGGGGGGAGGAGTTCTTCTTGAACTCCTCGAACGGGTTCTCGCCGTCCAGGAGGTGCTTGGTCACCGCCGTGCGCGGGTTGAAGTTGCGGACGCTGCGGAGCTCGTCGAGCGGCTTCTTCAGCTCGTCGAACTCCGGGCCGATCTCCGAGCGGATCTGCTCGCGGGCACCGGTCGCGTACTCCTTGACCTGGCGGACCGCCTTGCCCAGCCACGCCGCGCCCTCGGGCAACCGCTCCGGGCCGAGCACGAACAACCCGACCAGCGCGAGGATCAGGATCTCGGGCCAGCCGACGCTATCGAACACCTCTCGACTCCTCTGGGATCCTCGTGGCTCGCGAACCGACGCCGAGCTGCCGACATCGCCAGCGTACCGACCGGGTGACAGCGGTCGAAGGGGGGAACTGGCGCAACTTCACGCCGTGTCCTCCCGGTGGCTCGCCGTTCACGCCTTCGTGATCGGTCATTTCAGCGTCACGTCGAGCACCAGCTCGCGGCCCTGCCGGACCACGGTCACGGGAACGCGGTCGCCGACCTGGTGCCGGTCCACTGCCACGATGAGTTCGTCGGCGCTACCGACCTTGCGGTCGCCGACCTTGATGATCACGTCGCCTTCGGCCATCCCGCCACCTGCGGCGGAACTGCCGTCCTGCACGTTCTGCACCTGAGCGCCGTCGGCCAGCCCGTCGCTGACGGACTTCACGTTGACGCCGAGGTCGGCGTGCCGGACGGTGCCGGTGCGGATGAGCTCCTGCGCGATGCGCCGGACGTCGTCGATCGGGATCGCGAACCCGAGTCCGATCGAGCCGCCCTCGCCGCCCGAACCGAGCGTGCGGATCGCGCTGTTGATGCCGACCACCGCGCCCGATCCGTCGACCAGCGCGCCACCGGAGTTGCCCGGGTTGATGGCGGCGTCGGTCTGGATGGCGTCGATGACCGCGTTGGTGTCGGTGCCCTCCCCGGCCAGCCGGACCGGCCGGTGCACCGAGCTGACGATGCCGGTGGTGACGGTGCCCGCCAGGCCCAGCGGCGAGCCGATCGCGATGACGTCGTCGCCGACCCGCAGCTCGTCCGAGTCGCCGAGCTGGGCGACGGTCGGGTTGGAGACCTCGACCTTGAGCACCGCGAGGTCGGTCTTGACGTCCCGGCCCACGACCCTCGCCGGGGCCCGGGTGCCGTCGTGGAAGACCGTCGAGACCTGCGCGTTCGGGGTGTCGGCGGCCATCGAGACGACGTGGTTGTTGGTGACCACGTAGCCGTTGCCGTCGATGACCACGCCCGAACCGGAACCGCCCTGCCCACCGATGCGGACCTCGATGGAGACCACCGCAGGAACCACGCGCTGGGCCACCTGGGACACCGCGCCGCGCGGCCGGTCACCGGAGCCCTGATCGACCTCGGCGAGCGTGACGTCCGGGTTGACCAGCGGGTTCCCCTCCTCGGCCGTGATCCGGCCGAGGAAACCGCCCACGAGGCCGACGAGCAGCGCGACCACGCCGAGGATCGCCAGAGCGCGCGGGTGCACACGATGGCCGAAGATCACTTCTCGGGCGCTGAGCAGCGGCCCCCGTTCGCGTTCGCCGTCGTCGTCGGGCTGCTCCTCGGACACCGCGGGCGGGCCGAGGATCGCGCCAGCCGTCGGGTCCCGCCACGGGTCCCGGTCGCCGGAGTTCCACAGCACCGGGTCGGGCTCGGTCTCCGCCGTCATGGGCTGCTCGCCCGGCGCGCGTTGCAGCGGGTCGCTGCTCTGCGGCGGGCGGCCGAACGCCTGCACCAGCGCATCCGGCGGGGGAGGGGCCTGTTCGATGCCGCGCGCGGGCAGACCGTGCTCGTGGGGATCGAAGCTGCCCGACACGCCATGAGGCCGGGCGAAGGCGTTGCGCTGCGACGGGTCGACCTCGGGCCGATCCAGGGGGCGCGGCTGGAGCCGATCGGGCGTGCGCCCGTTGCTGTCGTGGGACCGGGCGGGAGCGGAAGCGAATTGGTCCGCGGGCACGCCGCGGCTCGTCATGGCGCCGCCCTGCCACGGGTGCACCGGCTCTGCCCCCTGCTGACCTCGTGCAGGGCCGTCCCGGTGCTCGTCGGGACCCTGCGCGGGCGTTCCTGGCTGGTCGCTCATCGCTCCCCGGGCTGTCCGATCGGGCTCGTCGGTTCGAGTGGATCACACGGGCGCACGGCCCGCCTCACCGGCATGGTGCCGACGACCCCATCTTGCCCGCAGCTCGGTGAAGTCCGCGTGGAGTGGGCGCGAAATCGCCAGCCCGCTACTCGCTGGGCGGCGCGGTGGAGGCGACAGCCGGTGGGGCCGACGCGGGTGGTGCGGGTTGAACGGCTGCGACCTGCGGTTTCGGTGGCGCGGTCGAGCTCGCCGGGACGTTCTCCGACGGCAGCGCGGTGTTGCCCGCGGCCGGGATGACGGCGTTGGTGAAGGCACCACCGGGAAGCGGTACGGGAGCGCCCGGCAGCGGGTGCCCGTCCTCGTCGGTGATGGGCAGGTTCATGAACGCCAGAGCACCGAGCACCAGCCCGGAGAACACGACGCCGGCGCCCTGCTTGGTGCGCCGCGAGGCCCGCCGGTCGGCGGAGTCCTCAGGCGGGTCGTCGTAGGAGGTGACGCTGGTTCCCAGCGGCTGGTGCGAGCCGCCGAGCGGCGTGGACGACCCGAGCACCGGTCCGCTGCCGAAGCGCTTCAGGCGTTCCGGGCGGGACACGGTGACGAGCTGGCCGTCCTCGGTCAGAGCCAGGTTCTCGGGCTGTGCGGGGAGTTCGGCGCTGGAGGGGATGGCCTGCAGCGCCTGCAGGAGCTCCGGCGAGACCGACGGGGTGTCGGCCGCGCGGACCGCCGCGCGGGCCTGCCGCTGAGCGGCGGCGTCCGCCGTGCACGCGGGGCATCCGGCCAGGTGGGCCACCGCGCGGTCGTGGGCGCTCGGGCTGAGCTCACCGTCGACGAAAGCGACGAGAGCGTCCAGCGCGAGGTGCTGCTCGGGCAGCCCCCACCCCCGCAGAACCGTCATCCGTCAATCCTCCCGGCTTGTTCGCGACGCGCTTCGAGCGTGGACTTCAGCATCTGGCGCCCGCGGTGGATCCTGCTGCGCACGGTACCCAGCTTCACGCCCAGGGTGGTACCGATCTCCTCGTAGGAGAGGCCCTCGACGTCGCAGAGCACGATGGCCGCGCGGAACTCCGGCGGAAGCTGGTCCAGCGCCGCCTGCAGGTCGGGATCGAGGTGGGTGTCGTGGAAGACCTGCTCCGGCGTCGGACCGCCACCGGGCAACCGGTCGGTGTCCTCCGGCAGGCCCTCCATGCGCAGGCGAGACCTGCGGCGGGCCATGTCCAGGAACAGGTTGGTCGTGATCCGGTGCAGCCAGCCCTCGAACGTGCCCGGCTTGTAGGACGCCAGGGAGCGGAACACCCGGATGAACGTCTCCTGGGTGAGGTCCTCGGCGTCGTGCTGGTTTCCGGACAGGCGGTAGGCGAGCCGGTAGACCCGGTCCGCGTGCTGCCGAACCACTTCGTCCCAGCTGGGCGGGGTCCAGGCCGCTTCCTCCGCGCCGGGCGAGACGGTGCTCGGCGTAACGCTCTTCTCGTGGGACCGGTCGGTGCCGGGGGCCACGCTCATCGGCTGTGTTGCCATCGGGCGAAAAGCCACCTCCTGTGGGCTTGCATCTACCAGAACGACTGGGGCGGGAGCCTTGTTCCCGCGCCTCGTTCACCGGTGAGACGCCGATGGGTGTCGGTTTGTGACGGCCACTGTCGTCCTCCCTGGTGAAACCGGCATGAAAGCGGCCTGAGAAGGGCCTGAGAGTCTGGGTGAGGCTGCTCTCACCCGCTCGGCCCTGCACCGTTGATCACCCTGCGTGACGGAATGTCGCACATGGAAACGGCCGTCTAACGATGTCGTCCGGAAACATCATCTGCGGGCGGAACGCCGATAACCTTTCGCGTTGTGATACCCGAGAGGTCGGTGGCCCGCTACTCGATGAGCGGCGATGAGGTGGGTGAGCAGGCACGCGCCCGCCCGATCGGCGATGGTCCGCAGGGTCAGCCGGTCGGTGCGTCGTCGCTGCACGTGCTGCAGTTCCTCGCTGCCGCGCTGCGGGCCAAGGCCGTCGTCGAGATCGGCACGGGATCCGGCGAGAGCGCTCGCTGGCTGCTCCGCGGGATGGTGCCGGACGGCGTGCTGACCTCGATCGACGGCGATCCGGCCAACCACCGCACGGCCCGAGCCGCGTTGCGCGAGGAAGGCATCGCGCCCGCGCGCACGCGGTTGATCAACGGGCGCGCTGTGGAGATGCTGCCGCGCTTGACCGAAGGCGGCTACGACCTGGTGTCGGTCGGCGTCGCCAGCACCGACTACCCCGCTTACCTGGAGCTGGGCGCGCGGCTGCTGCGGCCCGGCGGGGTCATCGTGTTCGCCGGGGTCCAGCTCGGCGGCGAGCACGACAACCGCAGCGCGCTGGCCGCTGCCGTCCGCGCGCTGGTCAAAGCCGTGCAGGACGACGAGGACCTGGTCCCGGTGACGTTGCCGACCGGGCCAGGTCTCCTCGCCGTCGCGAAGCGCTGACGTCTCACTGCTCCAGGCTCCTCAGCGGTGGCGGAACCTCAGAGGTCCTCTGGCTCCGGGAGCCGCAACTCATGTTCCTGAGAAAGCGGCTGCCGCCGCTTTCTCAGGAAGGGAAGCCTAGGCCGGCGAGACCGACAGGAGCTTGCCCGCCAGGCCGCGGGCGCGGGTGCCGAGGCGCTTGGCGATGTCGCTGAGCGCCGCAGCCGCCGGGGAGTCCGGCTCCTGCAGCACCAGCGGCTCACCCGCGTCGCCGCACTCGCGCAGCCTCGGGTCCAGCGGGATCTGGCCCAGCAGCGGCACCTCGGTGCCCAGCGCGCGGCTCAGCGAGTCGGCCACGATCTGGCCGCCGCCGGAACCGAAGACCTCCATGCGCTGGCCGTCGGGCATCTCCATCCAGGACATGTTCTCCACGACGCCCGCCAGCCGCTGGCGGGTCTGCATGGCGATCGCACCGGCGCGCTCGGCGACCTCGGCGGCCGCCTGCTGCGGGGTGGTGACGACCAGGATCTCGGCGTTGGGGATCAGCTGGGCGGTGGACAGCGCGACGTCACCGGTGCCCGGCGGCAGGTCGAGCAGCAGCACGTCCAGGTCGCCCCAGAAGACGTCGGAGAGGAACTGCTGCAGCGCGCGGTGCAGCATCGGCCCGCGCCAGACCACCGGGGTGTTGCCCGGGGTGAACATGCCGATCGAGATGACCTTCACGCCGTGCGACTGCGGCGGCATGATCATCTTCTCGACCTGGGTGGGCTTGCCGCCGGCTCCCAGCATGCGCGGCACCGAGTGGCCGTAGATGTCGGCGTCGACGACGCCGACGGACAGGCCGCGGGCGGCCATCGAGGCGGCCAGGTTGACCGTGACGCTGGACTTGCCGACGCCGCCCTTGCCGGAGGCCACGCAGTACACGCGGGTCATCGAGCCCGGCTCGGCGAAGGGGATGCGCGGCTCCTCGGCGTCGCCGCGCAGGCTGCGGCGCAGCTCGGTGCGCTGCTCGTCGCTCATCACGTCGAGCTCGACCTGCACCGAGGACACGCCGTCGACGGCGGAGACCGCGTCGGTCACCCGCTGCGTGATCGTCTCGCGCATCGGGCAGCCCTGAACCGTCAGGTAGACCCCGACCTCGACCGCCCCGCCGTCGCCGATGGACACGCCCTTGACCATGCCCAGGTCGGTGATCGGCTTGCGGATCTCCGGGTCCTCGACCTTCGTGAGGGCCTGGCGGACGGCTTCCTCGGTCGGTGCGGACTGCGTACTGGTCACGGTTACCTCGACAAGCGTTGGTGAACGTGGTGGGGACGGGAACGAATCCCGCCGAACCAGAAAAGGGTCTCACACCCCCAATCGGCAATTCCCATGTTACGGACGAGTAGCCCGCGACGGCCAACACCATCGCCGCCGGTAGGACCGTCACCCGGTGTTCTCGGCCGGGGCGCTGCGGAGTCAAGGGGATGCGGACAGTAATATCCGTCACGTGGCCGAGACGGCTCTGGACCGATTACCGACTCGAAACGAACTGCTGGCGTACCGCAGTTTCCTGCGCGCGCACGCCCGGGTCACGCGCTGCCTGGAAGGCGATCTGATCGCCGAGCAAAGGCTGACGCTGGCCGCCTACGACGTGCTGGAAGCGCTGACCGAAGCGCCGGAGCAACGGCTCCGGATGACCGAACTAGCTGATGTCGTGCTGCTCTCCCGCTCAGGGGTGACCCGACTCGTCGACCGGCTCGAAAGGCTCGGACTCGTCCGCCGCGTGCGGGTCGACTCCGACGGGCGCGGCGTGCAGGCGGTGATCACCGAACGAGGTGAGGGACGGCTGCGGATGGCCGCGTCGACCCACCGGCACGGTGTCGCGCGCTACTTCCTCGACGCCGCCGACGGCGAGCTGGAGACCCTGGTGCGCGCCTGCGAACGCCTCGCGGACGGGGGTGTGCCCTCGCCTCCCGGTCAGCGTGCGCAAGCATGAGCGGGTGAACTCCCCGATCAAGGCGGTCGGCCTGGTGCGGTACGTGGACCAGCGGTTGCTGCTGGTGCGCTCCCAGGACCAGGTGGCCTTCTACCTGCCCGGCGGCACCATCGAACCCGGCGAGACCGAGCAGCACGCGCTGCACCGCGAGGTCGCCGAAGAGCTCGGCGTCGCCCTGCGCGAACCCGAGTTCTTCGCCCGCTACCGCACCGACGCGGTCGGTCGCGGCGACGGCGTCCAGGTCGATCTCGCCTGCTACACGGGCGCCGTCGACGGCGAACCGGTCGCCTCGGCGGAGATCGCCGAGCTCGGCTGGTTCACCCGCGCCGAGTACGCCGAGCACCGCGTCACGGCTCCGGCGATCGTCGAGCTCTTCGCCGATCTCGACTCCGGGCTATGACGTGTGCCCCCGGCCGGTGCGGGCCCTGCGCTTCTCCTGCGGGCTCTCCAGGCCGGGGATCTCCTCGCGGAGGCGGTCGAGCTCGCCGCGGATGTAGTCGCGGGTGGCGACCTCTCCGATGGCCAGCCGCAGCGCCGCGAGCTCGCGCGCCAGGTAGTCGGTGTCGGCCTTGGTCTGCTCCGCCCGCGCCCGGTCCTCCTCCAGCGAGACCCGGTCGCGGTCGTCCTGCCGGTTCTGGGCGAGCAGGATCAGCGGCGCCGCGTACGACGCCTGGGTGGAGAAGCACAGGTTCAGCAGGATGAACGGGTAGGGGTCCCAGGCGTATCCGACCGCGAGCAGGTTCACCGCGATCCAGCTGATCACCAGCACCGTCATCCAGAACAGGAACTTGCCGGTCCCCAGGAACCGGGCGATGCGCTCGGAGAACCGCCCGAACATCTCCGGGTCGAACGAGACGGTCAACCGCCTTTCGGCGCGGGGCTGGTCCAGCCGGCGGTGGGTGAGCAGCTCGGGCATCAGCGGGCCTCCTGGGACGTCGGCTCCTCCGGTTCCCGGTCGGGCAGGCCGCTCTGCCGCCATCCACCGGGGAGCAGGTGGTCGAGCAGGTCGTCGACGGTGACCGCGCCGATGAGGTGCTCCTCGTCGTCGAGCACCGGCCCGCACACCAGGTTGTAGGCGGCGAAGTAGCGGGTGAGCTCCGACAGCGGCGCCAGCGGCGGCAGACTCGCGAGGTCGGTGTCCAGCGCGCCGGCGACCAGCGTGGACGGCGGTTCGCGCAGCAGCCGCTGCAGGTGCACGCATCCCAGGTAGCGGCCGGTCGGGGTGGCGCTGGGCGCGCGGCAGACGAAGACCATGCTGGCCACCGCGATCGGCAGGTCCGGGTTGCGGGCCATCGCCAGGGCCTCGGCGATGGTGGCGTCCGGCGTGACCACGAGCGGTTCCGGCGTCATCAGCCCGCCCGCCGTGTCGGCGGAGAACTCCAGCAGGCGCTTGACCGGCTCGGACTCCTCCGGAGCCATCAGCTCCAGCAACCGGACCTTGTCGATCTCGGGCAGTTCGGCGAGCAGGTCGGCGGCGTCGTCGGGGTTCATCGCTTCGAGGACGTCGGCGGCGCGCTCGTCGTCGAGGTAGGCGAGCAGGTCCTTCTGATCGTCCTCGGGGAGCTCTTCCACGATGTCGGCCAGCCGCTCGTCGTCGAGCGCCTCGGCGACCTCGTAGCGCCGCTTGCTCGGCAGTTCGTGCAAGGTGCTCGCGACGTCGACCGCGCGCATGGTGTCGAACATCGACAGCAGCTGCTGCACGCCCTGCGGGCTGCCGGTGACCTCGGCGAACTCCAGGCCCTCCACCTGGTCCCAGTCCAGCACCCTCGTCGGTCCGCGGCGCCCCAGCCTGCCGGTGCGCTCGCGGACCGCGAGCTTGGTCAGCTGCCAGTCGCGGGTGCGGGTCTGCTCCAGCGCGGAGTCGACCAGCACCGCCGAGGCCGACTCGATGCGCACCTGGGCGTCGAGCAGCTCGCCGAGCACCAGCATCTCGTTGGGGCGCTTGGTGAAGGCCCGCAGGTTCACCGAGCCGGTGGTGAGGGTGACCGCGGCGGCCTCGATGCGGGTGACCCGCAGCATCGGCACGAAGATCCGCCGCCGGGTGGGCAGTTCCACGACCAGCCCGAGGACGCGCGGCGGTTGCCGCCGGACGCTGAGCGCGGCGACCACGTCGCGGACCCGCCCGATGGGTTCGCCGTCCGGACCGAACACGGACAGTCCCGCCATCCGGGCGGCGAAGACCCTGGTTACGGCCACCATGTCGATCAGGCTAGGCACAACCGGCCCGGCCCGCCGGACGGCGTGATAGACACCTGGCATGAGCATGGTGGAAGGTGCGCGGCGCAGCTGCCTGGCGGTGCCGGGGTCGAGCGCGAAGATGATCGACAAGGCTCGCGGGCTGGCGGTCGACCAGTTCTTCCTCGACCTGGAGGACGCGGTCGCCCCGCTGGCCAAGGCGGAGGCGCGGGACCGGATCGTCGGCGCGCTCAACGAGGGCGGCTGGGACGGCAAGATCCGTTCGGTGCGGGTCAACGCGCTGGACACCGAGTGGACCTACCGCGACGTGGTGACCGTCGTCGAGGGCGCCGGTGCCGAGCTGGACTCGATCATCCTGCCGAAGGTCTCCACGCCTGATCACGTGCGCTGGCTGGACCTGACGCTGTCGCAGATCGAGCGCGCCACGGGCCTGGAGCCCGGACGCATCGGCATCGAGCCGCAGATCGAGGACGCGCGCGGGCTCGTCGAGATCGACGCCATCGCCACCGCATCGCCCCGGGTGGCCGCGCTCATCTACGGGCCGGCCGACTTCATGGCCTCGATCAACATGCGGTCGCTGGTCGTCGGGCACCAGCCGCCCGGTTACGACGTGGGCGACGCCTACCACTACGCGCTGTTCCGCATCCTCACCGCGGCGCGCGCGGCCGACGTGCAGGCCATCGACGGGCCGTACCTGCAGATCAAGGACGTCGACGGGTTGCGCGCGGTCGGCGGTCGTTCCGCCGCGCTCGGCTTCGACGGCAAGTGGGTGCTGCACCCGGCCCAGGTCGACGCGGTCAACGAGCTCTTCTCGCCGCGCCAGGAGGACTACGACCACGCCGAGAACATCCTCGACGCCTACGAGTGGCACACCTCCGCCGCGGGCGGCAAGCGCGGTGCGGCGATGCTCGGCGACGAGATGATCGACGAGGCCTCCCGCAAGATGGCGCTGGTCATCTCGGGCAAGGGACGTGCCGCGGGAATGTCGCGCACCGACCGCTGGACTCCGCCGGAGGAGTGACTCCTTCACCGCGATTCCGCTGCGGTGACCTGATTTCAGTGGAAATCCGTCCCCTGATCTCCACTGAAATCGGGGGTCCCGCTCTGGATTCCGGCCAAATTCCCGGCCCAATCGCGGTACGTTCGTGATCGTGGACGACGGGGACGAGCTGCGCCTGGCGCTCGCCATGCGCGGCGGCGCGAGCATGGCGGTGTGGATCGGCGGAGCCGTCGCCGAGATCAACGAGCTCCGCGAATCGTTGGACGGCACCGGGGATTCCGAGCACCCGTGGGCCGCGCTGGCGCGGCTGGCCGGATACCGGTCGGTGAGCGTCGACGTGCTCGCCGGGGCCTCGGCCGGTGGCCTCAACGCCGCGCTGATGTCGGCGACGCTGGTCTGCGGGATGCCGTTCGAGCGGATGCGGCGGACGTGGATCCGGCTGGCCGACCTGGAGGCGATGGCCCGGCCGGTGCCGAAGTTCTGGCAGCGCGGACCCGCCTCGCTGTTGGAAGGTGACGACTACTTCCGCGCCGAGCTCGCCCGCGTCATCCGCGACAACGCCCCACCCGCCGAGCAGCAGCCGGGTCGCCGCGCCGACATGCTGCTCACCGCCACCTTGCTGGATCCGCTGGTGGAGCGGCACCACGACGCCCGCATAGGACCGATGCCGCTGGAGCGGCGGGCCGCCCGGCTGACCTTCCACCACGAAGGCCGTGCGGGGGACCCGCTCTCGGACTTCGGCGACCTCGACGACACCGCGCTGCGCCTCGCGCACGCCGCGCGCGCCACCTCGTCGTTCCCGTTCGCCTTCGAACCCGCGAAGGTGCGCTCCGGGCCGGGCGAACCCCCGGTCGGTGAACCGAACATGCTGGGCCTGTTCTCCGAAACCAGCACGGGCACAACGCCGTTCCGGGTGATCGACGGCGGGGTGCTGGACAACATCCCGGTCACCGCCGCGATCGAGGCGATCGCCCAGGCCCCGGCCGACCGGCCCACCCGGCGCTTCCTGCTCTACCTCAACCCCGATCCGGTGGTCTCGCGCGGGCAGCGGCCCGGTTCGGGGCGCGCGGTGCCGGTGGCGGTGGCGGCGCTGCGCAGCCGGTTCACCCAGGAATCCCTGCTGTCGGACCTCGACGAGCTCGCCGAGCACAACCGGGCGGTGGACGGGAACGCGTTGCGCCGCAAGGCCTTGTTCGCCCCGGTGCGCGAACAACCCGAGCGGTTGGCCGAGCACGTCGCGTTCGTGGCGGCCGATCACGCGGTGGTGCGCGCGGAACTCGACGCGCAGGCGGTGCACGCGCTGCTGACCGACCCCTCGGGTTCGGAGGACGGCACGCTGCTGCCGCCGGTGATCGGCGACCCGCTCGCGGAGTGGTCGGCGCGCGCCCGCGACCTGCTCCCCGACCGGCTCGCGGCGCTGGCCAGGCAAGCCGGTCCCGAGATCTTCGACGACGCGCACGGGCTGCGCACCGCTGTGCAGGAGTGCCTGGGCTGGGCCTGGGACATCGAACGATCCGCGCAGGTCGGTGCCTGCAAGGCGCAGCTGTACCGGCTGCGGGCCTTCGCCGGGGTGCTGGCCGGTCACGCCGACCGCTACTGGATCAACGGCGCGCAGCTGGAACCGATCGTGGAGACCGCCGAGCTGGACGACTGGATCCGCAGGGTGCAGCGCCGCCGCGAACGCCTGCAGCACCGGCTGCCCTCGCCGATCGAGCCGCTGCTGGGAGCCGTGCTGCGCGCGGTCTCCGACGGCGACGGGTTCCAGCAGGCGCTGGCCGAGTTCGCCGCCGAACTCCAGTCCATGGTGGAGTCCTCGGGAGCGGACGCGGCCCCGGACGCCGACGGGGTGGACGCGGTGGCGCGGGCCAGGGAGGTGCTGCACGGCATCGCCGACCGGCTGGCCGAAGCGGCTCCGGCCAGGCCGGAACCCGTTGCGGCCGAACAGGTCGGCTACGCGCTGCTGGAGACCACCGGACGCCGTCCCGAGGTGCTGCGGCAGCTCGTCGTGCTGACCGCGCCGCTGGACGTCGGCCGCGCGCCGACCACGCGCATCGACCTGCTCCGCGTGGTCAGCGACGAGCACACCCCGCTGCCGTTCACCGCGCTTCGCCGCGACGGCGCGCTGCGCATCGAGGACAAGATCCGCGGCCTCGACCTCGGCAGCTTCGGCGCGTTCCTGTCGGCGAAGTGGCGCGCCAACGACTGGATGTGGGGCCGGATGGACGCCGCCGCCACGCTCGTCGGCGTGCTCGCCGACCCGCAGCGCCTGGTGCGGCACGGCGATCCCGAGCGGCTCAGCGAGGCGCTGCGGGCCGTCGTCAGCAGTCCGACCGAGGCCGAACTCGGTGCGCTCGACGAAACCCGGGCCGAGCGGTGGCGCGGGTTCCTCGCGGAGGTGTGGGCGCGCCACGCGGGCGAGGTCCGCGCCGAGCTCGACGCGATGTTCGCCGCGCCTGACGACCAGCACCCGCTGACCGAGACCCGCGGGCTGCTCACCGAGCGTCTGCAGTGGACGATCGCGGCGGTGGAGGTCCCGCACGTCGAGTCGGTGCCGACAGGTGCTGCCCCGGACGGCGGTGCCGAACCGGTGGTGCCGCGACCGGACGAGCTGTCCCGCTCGGTGGAGAGCTTCGACGTCGGCCGCCAGCGGGTCCGCGACCTGGGCGAGACGCGCCTGCTGTCGCTGGCCACCCGCTTCGGCCTGCTCGGCTACCGGGCGGCCCAGCCGTCCGGGGGCGGTGTCCTGCGGTTCCTGGGTCGCGCGGCGATGGCGCTGGTCAAGCCGCTGCTGATGCTCGCCGCGTTCGCGGTCGCCGCGCCGAGGCGAGCGGCGCTGCTCGGCTTCGTCACGGCCTTCGCCCTGACGCTCACCGCGGGTGGCGCGATGTTCGAGCTCGAACTGGGGCCCGCAACGCTCCTCCCGGGTGACTGCCCGCCGAGGGCGCTGTGCGCGGTGCAGTCGCAGACGCAGACCAGCGGGTCGGCGTTGATCGACTTCTCCGGTGCCGACGTCGGCGATGCGGCTCCGTTGGCCGCGCTGTTCGTGCTGGGGTTCGCGATCTGGGTCGGCCGCTGCTTCACCCGATCCTTCGGGAGCGGACTGGCGCGCTGGGCACCGGCGCTGGTGGTCTGCGCACTCCTGGTCGCCGCGGCACTCGGCGCGCACAGCACCGGGCTGCGCCTCGGCCCGCTCGGGGTCGTGCTGGTCGCGACCGTCCTGACCTGGTTCGCCGCGGTGGCCTACCGGCTGCCCGCCAGGATCGGCGCGACGGTCCTGACCCCGCTGGTCTCGCTGGGCGTGCTGTGGCTCGTCCTCGCGGAGCGATCGGACCTCGGCACCTGGCTGAGTCTCACCGCGCTGGCCCTGGCCTACGCCCACGTCCTCCACGCGAGCACCGTCGACGTCCTCAAACCCCGCCCCAGGCCGACCGCCGCAGATCCGGCCACACCCCGCCGAGAACCCGGCGCCGACCCCGCTCCGCGCACTTGACGCAGGTCAGCAGCCCGATCGTCGCCTGACAGGACCGACCACACCCGAGGGGAGCCTCCGACCCTTCACCCGAGCGGGGTGGGTATCGGGTGCGCATCAGTGCGGGGGCGTTCATGATCTCGGGGGGATACTGCGAGGTAGCCTGGTCGTAGGGGCGGTTTGTCCCGGGATTTGCAGTTCAACGGAGGTGTCAGCGGTGTCCAACCCCTTTACCGGCGCGAGCCGGCCGGCGCCGGGCACACCCAACCTGCCCACGCCACCCACCGGCTGGCCGATCGGTTCCTACGGCAAGTACGAAGAAGCGCAGCGGGCCGTCGACCACCTGGCCGACAGCGACTTCCCCGTCCAGGAGGTCACCATCGTCGGCGTCGACCTGATGCTGGTCGAGCGCGTGACCGGCAGGCTGACCTGGGGACGCGTGCTCGGTGGTGGGGCAGCCTCGGGCGCCTGGTTCGGCCTGTTCGTCGGCCTGATCATGGGCATGTTCACCCCGCAGGGAAGCTGGATCGCCCCGGTGCTGGCAGGTCTCGGCGCCGGCATCGTGTTCGGCCTGGTCTTCGCCGCCGTCGGCTACGCCTCCACGCGCGGCCGCCGGGACTTCTCCTCGGCCAGCCAGCTCGTCGCAGGGCGTTACGACGTCCTCGCCCAGCCGAAGCACGCCGAGCAGGGGCGGGATCTTCTCGCCAAACTCGCCATGCGCCCGCCGGCTTCGTAGGTCGCACCTCGGCTGCTTCGCGGTGCGGGTTCACTGGGGTGAACTCAGTGGAAGTCGGGCGGCGTGCGGGAGGCCTGTGGCAGGGGGTCGTGCGGACAGGACGCAGGAACCTGACCAACGAACCCCCACCACAAGATCGCCCCCCACACAAGGCCAGGACCAATGCCGCCGCGAGCCGGATT
The DNA here is from genome assembly GCF_040677225.1 of Saccharopolyspora sp. NPDC049357. Taxonomy (NCBI): domain Bacteria; kingdom Bacillati; phylum Actinomycetota; class Actinomycetes; order Pseudonocardiales; family Pseudonocardiaceae; genus Saccharopolyspora; species Saccharopolyspora sp. NPDC049357. The sequence goes on from NZ_JBFAQJ010000020.1 coordinate 118,018, forward strand.
CGAATTTCGCGCGAAATTCGAACGGCAAAGTCTCGACTCGAATTTCGCGCGAAATTCGAAATAAAACGCCCGGAGCGAAACCGCCGAGTTAAAACCCCCGCGCTCCGAAAA